>CALLIO010000265.1 GCA_938009055.1 uncultured Altererythrobacter sp. | reverse complement strand
CGAAAGCGACAAGATCAATCGTGGCGGCGTGGATGTGGTCGTGACCGATGGCTTTTCCGGCAATATCGCCTTGAAGGCAATTGAGGGCACGGCGCGCTTTGTGACCGATCTTTTGCGCAATGCTTTCACCAGCTCCTTGCGATCGAAAATCGGCTTTCTCGTCTCGCGTCCGGCGACCGAATTGCTCAAGCATCACCTCGATCCGAACAACCACAATGGCGCGGTTTTCCTCGGTCTCAACGGTGTTGTCGTCAAAAGTCACGGCAGCGCAACCGCGGCTGGCGTTGCCAATGCAGTGGCGGTGACCGCCAAGCTGCTTGAGAACAATCTGACCCAGCGCATTACGCTCGATATGGAAGAGCTTGCGGCGAAAAACGGGGACGGTAAGTGATCCGCTCGCGTCTGTTGGGAAGCGGATCGGCTTTGCCCAAGCGCTGCGTTAGCAATGCAGAACTCGCCGCCCAAGTCGACACGAGCGACGAATGGATTGTCGAGCGCACCGGCATTCGCCAGCGTTATATTGCCGGCGATGACGAGACGACCAGCTCGCTCGCCACTGCGGCAGCAAAGGCGGCGATTGCGGATGCTGGCATTGAAGCCGGCTCGATCGATTTGATCGTGCTTGCCACGGCCACGCCGGACAATACTTTTCCTGCCACCGCGACCAAGGTCCAGCACGCGCTTGGCTGCAATGGCGGAATTGCTTTCGACGTTGCAGCGGTGTGTTCGGGCTTTCTTTACGCGCTGAGCACTGCGGATTCCATGCTGCGGACCGGCATGGCGAAACGCGCGCTGGTGATCGGCGCAGAGACATTCAGCCGCATTCTCGATTGGGAAGACCGCACCACTTGCGTGCTTTTCGGCGATGGCGCGGGCGCGATTGTGCTCGAGGCCAGCGAAGCGGGTGAGGGGGCAGACAGCCCCGGCATCCTCACCTCCAAACTCCACGCCGATGGCGCGCAGCATGATCTGCTCTATGTCGATGGCGGGCCGTCCACCACGCAAACAGTGGGTCATTTGCGGATGAAAGGGCGCGAGGTGTTCCGCCATGCGGTTGTGAATCTCGCCGAAGTCTTGAAAGAAACGATCGAGGATGTGGGCATCACAGCCGATCAGATTGATTGGGTCGTGCCGCATCAGGCGAACAAGCGCATCCTTGATGCAACGGCAAAGAAGATGGGCATCGCGCCAGAGCGCGTGGTCGTAACCGTTGACCAGCACGCGAACACATCGGCTGCCTCTGTGCCGCTCGCATTGGATACTGCGCGCAAGGATGGGCGGATCAATCCGGGCGATCTTATCCTGCTTGAGGCGATGGGCGGCGGCTTTACTTGGGGCGCCAGCCTCATCCGTTTGTGAACAAACTGCGACAAACCCGTTAGATTGCTTGCGAAAACCCGAAAGCTTGCTAATTTTATCCGCATAGTGGTCGCTGACCTATAGGAGAATAACGAATGATGCGCTCGGTGGGAACGCTTACTCGTGCCGATTTGGCCGAAACGATCAACCGCAAGATGGGATTTTCCCGCGCGGAATCGCTCGATATGGTGGAGGCGATCTTGGACAAGATGGCCACGGCTTTGGAAAAGGGCGAAAATGTGAAGGTTTCCGGCTTCGGAAGCTTTGTCTTGCGTGACAAGAAAGAACGGATTGGCCGCAATCCGAAAACCGGCGTCGAAGTGCCGATCACTCCGCGCCGGGTGATGACTTTCCGTGCCAGCCAGCTGCTCAAAGAGCGGGTGGCCAAGGGAGCCTAAATCTAAGGAGCGAAGATCATGAGTGCCGACTTCAACGATGGGAAAGACGCAGACGCGCTAAGAACCATTGGCGAGGTCAGCGAAGCGCTCGGGATCAAATCGCATGTGCTGCGCTATTGGGAACAGCAGTTTCCGATGCTCAGCCCGCTCAAACGCAGCGGCGGTAGACGCTATTACCGGCCCGGCGATGTCGCCGTGGTCGAAGCGATCAACACGCTGGTGAATGTTGAGGGCTATACGCTCAAAGGAGCGAAAGCGGCGTTGAAATCGGCTGATCGCCGCAAGGTGGAACGCCGGCAGGGTGAGCGGCGCGAGGATCAGGCCGGTGACAATGCGGCTGTTCAGCTTGCCGCTGTCGTCTCAACTCGCCCGCCCGAAGATGCGCTCGCTTTGGCCGAAGCCATTCCGCAATTGAAAGCGGTGCGCGCTCGGTTGGCAGCAGTCCTCGACGCTTAGCGATTTTGCAAGTTTGGGAAGCGGGAGCTTCGGGCGCAGCGTCTATTCCGCGGCCATCAGCTCCGCTTGGCCCAGATCCACGCTGACCAGGCGCGAGACGCCCTTTTCAGCCATGGTCACACCGAACAAACGATGCATCCGGCTCATCGTCACGGCATTATGCGTCACGATCAGATAGCGCGTTTGCGTGGTGCGAACCATCGAATCAAGCAAATCGCAGAAGCGTTCGACATTGGCATCATCGAGCGGCGCATCGACTTCATCCAGCACGCAGATCGGCGCTGGATTGGTGAGGAACAGCGCAAAGATCAGCGCGGTTGCGGTCAGCGCCTGCTCGCCGCCCGATAGCAGTGACAAGGATTGCAGCCGTTTGCCGGGGGGCTGGGCGTAAATCTCAAGCCCTGCTTCCAATGGGTCATCGCTGTCGATCAGCGCCAGATGCGCCTGACCACCTTGGAAAAGGCGCGTGAACAATTCGCGGAAATGCCCGTCCACTTCTTCAAAGGCGGCGCGCAAACGCTCGCGCCCCTCGCGGTTGAGATTGCCAATCGAACCGCGCAAGCGGCTGACGGCTTCGGTCAGCTCGGCCTGTTCCGACGCGCTCGCGCCATGCTCTTCCTCAATCCGGCCAAGCTCTTCGGCGGCGACGAGATTGACCGGGCCAATCCGTTCGCGGCTGGCGGTCAGCTTGTCCATCTCATCGGATTCAGCGCCCGAATTGCCGACCTCTTCCTCGGTAAATTCGAACTGGTCGCAAAGCATTGGCGGTGGGCATTGGAAACGTTCACCGGATATCCGCGCCATCTCGCTGCGGCGCGCTTCCTGATTTTCTGCTTGAGCGGCAAGTCCCGCACGGCCTTCGCGCGCCACGCTGAGAGCTTCGTTCGCCTCGGAAAAAGCCGCATTGGCAGCATCAGCGGCCAATTGCTTTTCAGCGACCACGGTTTCAGCCGCTGCCAATTCCTGCGCAAGCTTGGCGCGCATCTGGTCGCCTTGCTCAATCTCTTTCATCAAGCCTTCGGGTTTGGCCGCGACCACCGCGCGCTCTTGCTCGATCTCGTCATAGCGGATCGCCGTGTCCGCCATGCGTTTGGCCGCCTCGCCCGAGCGCGCTTCCCAGCTTGCCTTCTCAGATGTCTGCGCTGCATTGCGTTCGCGGGTGACGGCAAGCCCCTGATCATGGGCGGCGAGTTCAGCAGCAGCGGACTGGACAGCAGAGCGCGCTGCATCATTCTTGGCCCGTGCCGCTTCCAAAGTCGCGCGGCCAGCATCCGGCGCGGGCAATTGCGCGCGTTTGGCCTGGGCCGCTTCAAGCTCATTCGTGGCCAGATCAAATTGTTCGGCCAGATCGGCAGAGCTGCGGTCAATTTCCTCGATCCGCGCTGCGAGGCGTTCTTTCGCCGCTTCGGCTGCATCCACCGCGCGCAAGGCCTGGCGCTCATCATCACTGGCTTCGGCAAGTCCGCGTTCGCGGGCGACCAGATCGGCCTGGAGCGCTTCCAATTCGCTGCGGCTTTGTGCCTGCGTAGCCTCGCAAGATTCCGCCGCAGAACGCAAAGCAGGCAATTTGCCTTCCAGCTCGGTCAGGCGGTTCGCCGATTCCAGCCGAGCCGCTTCTGCTGCCCCTTCGCCGCGCGCAACAAAACCGTCCCAGCGCCGCAAATGCCCCTCGCTTGTGACCAGCCATTCACCCGGCGACAGATCGCGGCCATCATCACTGGGCGCATAATGCACCAGCGCCAGCCGCGCTTTGAGCTCGTCGGGGCAATGGGCAATGTGCTCAAGGATCGAATCGGCCACCGGCTTGGGCGATTTTCCGCCGGTCCAATAGCGTCCGTCCTTATCCTTATCCGGCATGCCAAGCGGCGATTTCGCATCGCGTCCCAGCACAGCGGCAACTGCGCGTTCGTATCCCGCGGCGACTTTCAAACCATCAAGCGCGGCGGGTAGACCCTTGCGCTGCTGGGCCTGTTTTTCGCGCGCATCACGGTCGCGGGCGAGGGCATGATATTCGCGCTCGACCCCTGCCAGTTCAGCCTTGGCCGTGGCGAGCGCGCTGGCAGCTTCATCGCGTGCTTCCTGCAATTCAGCCTTGCGCGTACGCCCTTCCTCAAGCGCATCGCGCAATGTTTCTACGTCAACGCTGGCTGCTTTTGCCGCTGCCGATGCCTCGTCCAATGCCGCCTGCGGATCGCCTGCTTCGGCAATTTCGCGCCGCATCGCATCGCTGCGTTCAGCATCGCCTTTGAGCCGCGCAAGCCGCGTTTCGGCCTGCTCAATCTCTGCTTCGGCCACACGCCATTCCGCTTCGACCCCGGC
>CALLIO010000264.1 GCA_938009055.1 uncultured Altererythrobacter sp. | reverse complement strand
ACGGATCGTGCGCGCTTGGTCGGCGATGGAGCGGGTGATCGCTTGCCGGATCCACCACGTCGCATAGGTCGAGAATTTGTAGCCGCGGCGATATTCAAACTTATCGACCGCCTTCATCAAGCCAATATTCCCCTCTTGGATGAGATCGAGGAATTGCAGGCCGCGATTGGTGTATTTCTTGGCGATGGAGATCACGAGACGAAGGTTGGCTTCCACCATTTCTTTCTTCGCGATCCGTGCTTCGCGCTCACCCTTTTGCACCATGTTTACGATGCGGCGGAATTCTGGGAGCGACATGCCAGTATTGGCGGCAATATCAGCGATTTCAGTACGGATACGATCAACCGCATCAGCCTCTTTCTCAGCGAAGGCAGCCCATTTCTTGTCCTTCTTGGCCTTTTCGATCATCCAGCTGTCATCCAGCTCATTGCCGACATAGACTTTAAGGAAGTCGATCCGCTTAACCTTGTGGCGTTCAGCAAGGCGCAGCATTTGCCCGCCAAGCGCGGTGAGCCGGCGGTTAAAGGCATAGAGATTGTCGACCAGGAATTCGATCTTCGTCGCATGGAACTGCATGCTTTCGACTTCCGCCGTTAGCTCTTCGCCAAGCTTTTCGTATTTGTTCTCTTTCGCTTTGGGCAAAGTATCGCCGCGCGCGAGTGTTTCCACCCGCTCGATCTGAAGCTTTTCGAACTTTTTGAAGAGCGAAGTGATGCGCGCAAAACGGTCAATCGCATCAGGTTTGAGCGCCGCTTCCATCTGGGCGAGCGACATGGTGTTGTCTTCTTCTTCCTCGTCGTCGCTTTTGGAAGAGCCTTCTTCACCCTCTTCGCCGTCTTCGCCTTCTTCCTTGTGATCTTCGACTTCATCATCGTCGCGGATCGTTGGACCGGCGGTTTCTTCCGAAATCTCGCCGTCATCATCCTCGTTCTCTTCCTCCATCTTGTCTGGTGGAGGCTCTTTGGAAAGCATAGCGTCCAGATCGAGGATCTCGCGAAGCTGCATTTCCTCAGCATTGAGTGCTTCTGACCACTGGATGATAGCGTGGAAGGTGATTGGACTTTGACAAAGACCGATAATCATCGTGTCGCGGCCGGCTTCGATGCGTTTCGCAATCGCGATCTCGCCTTCACGGCTGAGCAGCTCAACCGCGCCCATTTCACGCAGATACATGCGCACTGGATCATCGGTGCGCTCGCCAGTGCCGGTCTTTTTCGCAGGCGCTTTCGCAGCGGTCTTGGCGTCCTTCTTGTCGGCTGTGCCGACCTGCATTTCTGCTACCTCAGCCTCTTGCTCGGCTTCCGCTTCGGCTTCCTCGTCATTTTCGACGATCTGGACACCCATTTCAGACAGAGCGGTTTGGATGTCTTCGATCTGGTCGGGGCTCATCTCCCCCGAAGGCAAAGCAGCGTTCAGCTCGTCATAGGTGATGTACCCCTTCTTCTTACCCTTAGTGAGAAGCTTTTTTACCGATGCCTCGTTGAGGTCGATCAGGGGAGCATCGTCTTTGTCGGTTTTTGCAGTGGAAGCCATAGGGTCAGTTCAATCCATTTTCCATTTCACCGGCCGGAGCGTCCTCCGATGGTGATGCATCATCATTTGCAGCAGCCGATGAAGCTGCCTTGCGCCGCCCGAATTCCTTCAGGCGTAAATCCAGTTTTTGAAGCTGTTCGCGTAACCGGGTCTGCTCTGCGAAAGCCCCTTCGGGGTCCGCATCGAACCGCGCCTGTGCAGCGGCGAGCGCAGCACGAAGCGCCGGTTTTTCAACCAGCAACGAGACAGCTTCGGCCAATTCCTCGCGCGCATTCACCGGGTCGGTGCCCTCTCTGAGGAAGGCGTAGCGGTTTCTATCCGGTAGGGCAGGAAGACCTTGCAGCTCTGATATGGCGTCATTTCCCTGCGAATCAAGACTTTCTGCAAGTTCAAACAGAGTTTCCACCATTTCCGTGGCATTCGGATCGTATTGAGCGAGCCTTCCCAAGGCCTCGCTATGCTGCGAAATGGCATCAGGATGCTTGAGCAATCCGGCGATAACCGCCTGCGTTAGCGCATCGCGCGCGCCGCCCGACAATGCCCGCTGGAGTCGTGCAGCACTTTCGGCAGAGGGCCGTTCGGCTTGCGGTTTTTGCCATCCTCGCTTTCCGGGCTGAAAATTGCGCGGCTTGAATTCGCGCTTGGGAAAGGCGAAGTCGGAGAACCGCTCGAGCAAATCGCGTCGATAGAGCGCGCGAATGTCCTGATCTTCAATCTGGTCACAATGGGCGATAAGCCGTGCTTTCAAACCCGCCTTATCCTCTGGCGTATTGAGCGGCTGAGCATCGCGTTCAAAGCTCCAAATCGTATCGAGCAGACTTGCCGGCTCGCTCAATACTTTTTCCATCGCTTGCGGCCCCTGCGCCTTGATCAGATCATCAGGGTCCATCCCGCTCGGCAAACGGACGATGGAAAGCGAGCGGGCAGGGCGCAGCATGGGCAGGGCGCGGCCAATCGCCCGCATCGCGGCACGCTGTCCAGCGGCATCACCATCAAAGCAAAGCACCGGCACCTCAACCATGCGCCACAGCATCTCAAGCTGCATTTCGGTCAGCGCCGTTCCCAGCGGCGCGACGCTATCCGTGATGCCTGCATTCGCCAGCGCGATCACATCCATATACCCTTCAACCACAATCACGCGGCCAGATTGGCGCGATGCGGGAGAGGCGCGGTGCAGATTGTAGAGTGTGCGCCCCTTGTCGAACAGCGGCGTGTCGGGCGAGTTGAGATATTTCGCCACACCATCGCGGCTCTCAAGAATACGCCCGCCAAAGGCGATCACTCGCCCGCGTGCATCTTGGATGGGCAGCATCAAACGGTCACGGAACCGGTCATAGGGCGCCTTGTTATCAACTTGGATATGCAGGCCGCCCTCGACCAGCATGGGCGGATCAAACTCGCCCAATGCGCCCTTCAGCGCGGTCTTGCTATCGGGCGCATAGCCAAAGCCAAATTCGCGGCACACTTCACGGCTGAAACCGCGCGCTTTCAAATAGTCGAGCGCCTTGGCCCCGTCTGATGTGCGCAAATTGTCGAAGAACCA
>CALLIO010000263.1 GCA_938009055.1 uncultured Altererythrobacter sp. | reverse complement strand
TGGACGCGAAGCTGGCTCGCTCATCATCTTTGACACCCGCGAGGCTGATGAGTTCGCAGTCAGCCACTTGCCCGGCGCCATTCGCATTTCGCCTGATATGCCGCCGGCGGATTTCCTTCAGCAATATGGTGATCGCGCGCGTGGTAAGGTGATCGTCTTTTATTGCTCTGTTGGTGCGCGCTCTTCGCAATATGCGAGCGATGTTCAAGCTGCGCTGAGCGAAAGGGGTGCAGTCTCTGTGGCCAATCTGCAAGGCGGGCTGTTCGGATGGCACAATGACAAAAGGCTGCTTGTGACCGGTGAGGGAGACCCGACCGATGCGATCCACCCTTATGACGAGTTTTGGGGCCGTCTGATCGAGCGAAAATCGCTGATTGCCATGTCGCCGGAATAATTTGTGGTCGGGCTGTAACCTTTCACCTCGCCCGCGCGAACCGCACAACAGGCATCACATTTTCAAGGATGAGTATCGTGCGAAGCATTATTCTATCAGCAGCAATGGCGGCTTCGGCTGTGGCTATGGCTGGATCTCCCGCGCTCGCGTCTGGATCAGGCAGCGGATACAGCGGTTCGGGCGAGTCCGAAGCAGAGCGGTTGGAACGCCGCGGCAAGTCGCAAGTGCGCAAGCGCATTACCTGCAAAAAGTGCAGCTATCACGGCAAGCTCAACAGCCAGACGGCCAGCGAAGTCGCGCAGGCTGTGCGCAATGGTGACTTTGATCTCAGCGCGAAAAACCAGCAGGCGGTTTTGTTTTATCTTAGGCAGCGCTACGGGGTGTAAATCACTCTTGCAGCCTTGATGGGCAAAAAGACTATGCCCGAAGATCATACGCAAACAGCGCCTCGCAGCCGGACGGTTGGCGGGGCGTTGGTATTTCTGGCAACATGCCTTGGCGTGGTGATGCTTTCGCATGAGCCTGAGGTCAGCGTCCTGCATTACGTGGCGACCGTGTCTGCCGGCACAGCTTTGGCGAGCGCGCTTTTGTGGCGATCAGCCCGGATTGCGCCGCTGCTTGTGCTGGCAATTGCGCTGATCGGGCACGGGATTGCCCTGTTCGGCTCAACCGTTTTCGAAGATGATTATTACCGCTTCATCTGGGATGGCTGGCGGCTGCTGGAGGCAGGGACGCCCTATGGCATTCCTCCGCAAGATTTTGTCAATGATCCATCCGTTCCAGCAGCGATGCAAGGCGTTCTTGAATGGGTGAACTATCCGCATTTGCCCACGATCTATGGCCCTGTTCTCCAGATGATCTTTGCTGCCACCACGTTTTTCTCAGGCACGGATGAGCTGGGATTGCGGCTGGTTTTCGCAGCGGCAAGTCTGCTGACAAGCGCTTTACTGCTGCGCAAATACTCCGCTGATCGGGTTGTCTTGTTCGCGTGGAACCCGCTGGTCGTTGTTGAGACCACCGTGCATTTGCATGCCGATATTTTCGTCGGACTGGCGCTGTTCGCGGCCGTTCTGGCGGGCAGGCGGCATCCGGTTTTGGCTGGCTGCCTGTTGGGGATTGCGGCGGGCGTTAAACTGGTGGCGCTGGCCGCTTGGCCCATCCTGCTGCGATTAAGGCCCGTCGCGCTCATCAGCGCAATTGCAACGCTGGCTATCCTTTACGGTATTTTCGCTGTTCAAGGCTTGGGCGTGGGCTTTGATTCCACCGAAACCTTCGCCACCATCTGGCATTTCAACCCGCTAGGATATCAGCCGCTATTTATGGCTTTCGGCCCGACTTGGGGAAGAGTGACCGCCCTATTGATTGCAGGCATGATCGTCATTTGGCTGCATGCCCGCTCGTGCAGTTTTGATGATGTACCCCTCGCGGCCGTTTTCGGGGTGATTGTGCTGTTCGCGCCCGCGGTCAACACTTGGTATCTGATGTGGCTGCTGCCTCTCGCGGTGGGGCGCAAGGAAGTGTGGCCCTATGTCGCAAGCGCAGCCTTGCCGCTTTCCTATCTGACCGGGCTCAATCTGGAAGATTTCTCGCTCGAGCCGTTCCAAGTCCATCCATTGGCGCAATATGCCCAGTGGAGCCTGATCGCAGCAGCGATCCTATTCGATTTCTGGCGGAACAGGTCGCGCAAGGGTGATACGGAGCCCACACCTTCGCCTCTTGCATCGCCGCAAGTCTCTGTAGTGATCCCCGCGCTCGATGAAGAAGGTTCAGTTGGCGAAACTGTTCGCGGAATATTGCGCGCCAATCCTGCTGGTTTGAAAGAAGTGATCGTCGCCGACAATGGTTCGCAAGACCGCACGGCGATTGTGGCTGAGCAGGCTGGCGCTATCGTCGTGTCTGAGCCTGAAAAAGGGTATGGGGCTGCGTGCCTTGCCGCATTGGAACGGGTCGATCCAGCCAGCAATATTGTCCTGTTTATGGATGCGGATTTGTCCGATGTGCCAGAGGAGGCCGATGCTTTGATCGCTCCGATAGTCGCGGGCGAGGCGGATATGGTGATCGGATCACGACCGATGGGTCAGATTGATGCTGGCGCGATGAGCGTCCCGCAGCGTTTTGGCAATTGGTTGGCGCCGGCTTTGGTGCGGCTGATCTGGGGCGTGAAATACACTGATCTGGGGCCTTTTCGGGCCATCCGCACAGATGCGCTGGAGCGGCTTGCAATGGCGGATCGCGATTTCGGCTGGACGATTGAAATGCAGGTGCGGGCTGCGAAAATGGGGCTGCGCATTGCCGAGCGTCCTGCGCGTTATCGCAAGCGAATTGGCACGTCCAAAATCTCTGGCACGCTCCGCGGCGTGCTGGCTGCGGGGTGGAAGATCCTCTTCGTCATTGCGCGCGAGGCCTTTGGCGATTTCGATGCGGCTACTCGCAAGGCGCGGACACCGTCGGAGGGACAAAAATAGTTCGCATGTAACGATTGCGAGCAGCCGCCCGAACTCCCATTGAAGAGCAGCAGCAAACGAGGGCGAAGCTATGGCCGAACCGCAGGATCAAATGTCACCAACCCAATTCGCACCAACCCACTTCACAATGTCGCGGCGCACCATCCTTGGCGCGGTGCCCGCAACCGCATTGCTGGCGGCATGCGGCGCGTCTGAAGCAGGGGGATTGGGCGATGACAGCTTCTCAGCCAGCGAAGGATCAGATGCGGTGATCGATCACGCGGCTTGGGACGCATTGCTTGGCGAATATGTCAGCGAAGGGGAAAGCGGTGTCAATCTGGTCGACTATGCCCGCATGAAGGCGGAGGCGGCAGACAGCTTGCAATCCTATCTCGATGCTATGCAGGCTGTCGCGGTCGAAGAGTTCGGGCGCGATGAGCAGTTCGCGTTCTGGGTCAATCTCTACAATGCGGCCACGGTCGATGTGATCGTAC
>CALLIO010000262.1 GCA_938009055.1 uncultured Altererythrobacter sp. | reverse complement strand
GGCCAGTAAATCGCACCCTTCGCCTCGCCCAGATCTTTGGTCAGCTCGCGTCCAGCACGCAGCATATCCTTGTCATCTGTGTCCATAAATTGGGCACGATGAGCTGGCTGCGCGATGGGTGCAGCGCCAGCAGTAGCTTGTGCAGGTTTAAGGGTTTGCGACATAGCCAGCTCTCTACCGCAAAACGCGCGCAAAGGACAAATCGAGAGTTCTCTTCACTGTGATCGCTCCGCTTGCTTGACTTGGCGAGGGGTCCCGCCTCACAACGCATTTCGCATGCAAGGGAGGGGTTTCAATTGACCCAAACAGATGTGGTGATCGACGCTGTCCAAGGCAAGGCGGGGCGTGCGCGCTTTGTCGATCTGGGCCGCGAATTTGCTGCCCGACTGCCTCATTCGGTTCCGCAATTGCGCAGCGAGCAGTTGGAGCTTGTCGATCCGGCGAAAAACCCCTTCTTCGGCCATGCCAAGGCGCAGCTTTTTGTCGCGACGCGGGGCGGCAAGGATGTGGGGCGGATCTCGGCCCATATTGACGAGCTGGCTCTGTCCGTTCCGGCTGAAAAGGGATTTGGCCCGGGCACCGGCAATTTCGGCTATTTCGACGCTGTGGACGAGAGCGTTGGCGCAGCTTTGCTGGGCGCAGCGGAGGATTGGCTGCGCGATGAGGGCATGACCCGCTCGGTCGGGCCGATCTCCATGTCGGTGTGGGAAGAGCCCGGCCTCCTCGTCAAAGGGCACAATCATGCGCCGATGATTATGATGGGGCACCATGCCCCCGAATATCAAAGCTGGATCGAAGGCAATGGCTACACCAATGCCAAAACGCTGCTGACCTATGATCTTGATGTGACCAAGGAATTTCCCAAACTCGTCCAACGGATCGTCAAATCTGGCGAACGCAACGAACGGATCACTGTGCGGCAGGTCAGAAAATCGCAATGGGATAGCGAGGTGGAGATCATCCTTGCGATCCTCAACGATGCGTGGTCGGACAATTGGGGTTTTGTGCCCTTCACACCGGAAGAGATCGAGCACACCGGCAAGAAGCTGAGGCCCATAATCTTCGAACCGCTCAATATGATTGCCGAGCTTGATGGCGAGCCAATGGCCTTCATGCTGACCTTTCCCGACATCAATCAAGTGCTGGCGAAAATTGACGGCAAGCTCTTTCCCTTCGGTTGGTTCCATTTGCTCAAATGGCTGCGCAAGCCAATTGGTGCAGGCATGCGCGTCCCGCTGATGGGCGTGAAGAAGGAACTGCACAATTCGCGCATGGCGAGCCAACTGGCCTTTATGATGATTAGCGAGATCAAGGATCGAGCCGACACGCTTTACCAATCCAAGCGCGGCGAGATCGGATGGATCCTTGATGACAATCAGGGAATGGTGGCGATTGCTGATACAATCGATTCACAGATCAATCGCGAATACCGCGTCTACGAAAAGCCGCTCTGACGGGCTTGCCGCTGTCATTGAGCGAAAAAAAGGCCCCTGCTCGTTCGAGCAAGGGCCTTCGGGATCATGTCACCAACCGCTTGGACGGGAGGGGGGTCTCGGAGGGTGACAGGGAATAAATGTGCAAGCACGCAAAAGGTTCCCGACCGTGCAAAATTGCGTCCAGCAAATGGGAACCGCGCTAATCGCTTGGAATCATTGCCTTAAGCCAAAAAACTCCCCAAGTATCAACACAGTACACAATATCTTCTTTTACAATAAACATCCGATCTAGACCTTGTTTGATCGAATATGGTGCTAATATGAACAAATTAGATTGAGCAATTTTCAGTAAAGGCTAGGGATGCACCATGTCATTAAGCGAACGGGTTGCAGTTCACCTACCATGTCTGAGGCGATACGCACGCGCGCTCACCGGTGCACAGGCGAGCGGCGACCAATTCGTGCGTGCCACACTGGAAGCAGCGCTTGGCGACGCAGAGCTGATTGCCCTGCTCGAAAAGGGCAGAGTGGGCCTCTACTACGCCTTCACAATGGTCTGGTCGCGCGCCAATGCCGATCCCATTGACCAAGCCGACGGTGCGACTGGCCTTGCAGCTGCAAATGGCCATGAAGTCGCCGCCCAAACCCGCCTTGGCGCGATCACTCCGGCCAATAGGCAAGCGCTGTTGCTGACAACTTTGGAGGGGTTCAACAGGGTCCAAACGGCGGAAATTCTTGGGATGAGCGCAAGTGATGTCGACAATCTGGTCGAGGATGCTGTGCGCGAGATCGACAAGGAAACCGCAACCGATGTCCTCATCATCGAGGATGAACCGCTTATCTCGATGCAACTGGAAGATCTGGTGCGTACGCTGGGCCACACAATTTGCGGGACCGCGGCCACCCGCACACAGGCACAAGCAGTGGTTGCCGCAAACACGCCGGGCCTTGTGCTGGCCGATATTCAGCTTGCCGACGGCTCATCGGGCCTTGATGCGGTGGACGATGTTCTCGCGATCGGTAGCGTCCCGGTGATCTTTATCACTGCCTATCCCGAACGCTTGCTTACCGGCGACCGGCCAGAACCGACTTATCTGATAACCAAGCCCTTTGAGGAAAAGACCGTGCGCGCCGCGATAAGCCAAGCGCTATTCTTCGGCTCCAGCGAACCCATCATCTAAAGCCGGCTGATCGAAGGCTTCTCGCGAATGGCAAATTCAGTCCGCTCGCGGACGGGAACTTTCAAGACACAGCGCACACCTTTGGTACTAAAATCCAGATCGACATTCTGGTCCAATTCATGCGCAATGACTTTCTCGATAAGCTCGATGCCAAAACCGCGCCTGCGCTCATCGGCAACCGCAGGGCCGCCATGTTCGCGCCACTCGATCTCGGCGAGGCCCGGACTCCAGATTTTCCAGCTGACCTCGACCTGACCGTCTGACCGGCTGAGCGCGCCATGTTTGTGGGCGTTGGTTGCCAATTCATGGACTGCCATCCCCAGCGAAAGCGCATCATTGGGGGCCAGCAAGACTTCGGGACCATTGAGGGTAACCGTCTTGTCATATGTGCCCAAAATCAAGCCTGTCTCTGCCTCCAATATCGAGCGCAAGGGCGTGGCGCTCCATTCCGATCCGGTCAAAAGATCATGCGTGGCAGATAGCGAACGCACGCGCCCTTCAAGCGAATCTGCAAAAGTGTCCAGATCCTCGCTGCGCCGCCGTGTCAGTGAGATGATGGAAAGCACATTGGCGAGCGTGTTCTTGACCCTGTGATTGAGTTCGCGCGTCAGCGAATCCCGGATCGAGTTTAGCACTTTAAGCCGTTCGAGCGATGCTTGGTCATCCAAGGCTTGCTGCGACAAAAGCCGGACCAGAATGGCCAGAAGGCTGGCCACAACAAGACCGAACAACAATGTCTCAATCGCCAGGATAGAGAGCATGTTCCCGCGCGCTGACTCGACTTCAATGGTCAGCACATGATTGGCAATTGTCACCTTTTCGCGCGCACGCATGCCACCGCTGCTCTGCGATTGCTGTTTAGACAGAAGGTTATCTGGCGTCGGCTCGCCATCATACAAACGGATCGTTTGCCCTTTGAGGGCCGCAGCGCCCAACGCGCTTGGGATAATCTTTTCGGCATCAAATGGGCTAAAGAAGAAACCCTTAACCGGCATTCCAGCCTGCCCTGTGTCAAAAACAGGCATCAGGATCAAAAAGCCCGCGCCGCTCTCTTCGCCGCGAAATCTCCGTTCAAGTTTGCCGGATGCAGACGGTTGAGCAGAGCGCGTTGCCAGATCAATCGCTGCGCGCCTTGCGGTGTCGGAGTAAAGATCGAAACCCACGGTTCGCAAATTGCCCGGCGTTTCAGGCTCGAGGAAGGTCACCACAACCAGCTTGTCATCCTGTTGGGCCGTTTCACTTGTCGAGGCAGTCTTGATCTTGAAACCTTCGTAGCTTCCAGTGCGGTGCCACGCTTCAAAGTCAGCCACTTGCTGAGGTTTCACCACCTCCGCCCAGCCAATCCCTTTCGCGCCGGTTTGAGCATTGTCGAGCGGCAATTCGCTGACAAAGGTGGTGAAGGCCGTGCGGTCAACCTCGTCAAGAACGGTGAAAAGCGCTGCAGCTGCGCGCAAGAAGGCGACATGCGTGCTCACCCGCCTGTTCACTTCTGTCGCAACATTTTGCGCAACTTGCCGGGTCAACGCTTCATCCTCGGCCTGCTCATTGCGTTCGATCGC
>CALLIO010000261.1 GCA_938009055.1 uncultured Altererythrobacter sp. | reverse complement strand
CCCAATTTTGTCATTCTATACCCTTTTTTGATATTCGAAGGTCTTTCTCTATTAGAAAGATTGTCAAAATTGCTTGTATCGGACAATCACCCCATCGTCGCTTGCGGTATCACTCGGCGGTGGCAGGACGGGATACGCGTGGTTTCAACCTTAATGTCCTTCACCGGCCTAAGAAGCCACTTGCGCCGCGAAACGCGGCAAGCACATGACGCGCTTGATGGCGTGATGCGCAAGGGCGGGTGGGTCACGCGCCCCGCCTATCTCGCTCGCTGCGGAGCATTCGCCTGATGAACACGCCATTCACTCCGGAACAACTGACCGCATGCGACCGCGGCAAGGCGCAGGAGCAGCAAGAATTGCTGATTTCCGAGCTCAATCACCGCGTGTGCAACATTCTCAATTTGATCCGCAGTCTGGTCGAACAATCGCGCCATGATGCGGTGGATATCGCGACGTTCACAGAGCTGATCGGCGGGCGGATTGGCGCTCTTGCCTGGGCGCATGGTAATATCACCGAGAAGAACTGGGGCCCCGCCCCGCTCTCGAAAATGTTCGAGGATGAGACCAAAGCTTACCTCAATCAGGAGCGAGGTCGGTTCAAGCTTACGGGGCGCGACGTTTTGGTGACCCCCAATGCCTACACCGTGGTTGCGCTCGTCATTCACGAGATGATGACCAATTCGGCCAAATACGGCAGCCTGTCAGAACGGCACGGCACGCTCGATATTGATTTGAGCACGGCAGAGAATGGCGACCTTCAGATTGCATGGCGTGAGCGTGGCGGGCCGGTGGTTGCCCAACCCACACGCCGCGGCTTTGGCTCGAGCATTATCGAACGCTCGATCCCTTTCGAGCTCAAGGGCAGCGCCGATGTCCGCTATGAACCCGCCGGGCTTGAGGCCGATTTCACAGTCCCCTCCCGCTTCATCGGATCGATGAGCAAGGACCCCGCTTTTGAGTTTGAAAGGCTTGCCAAAATGAAACCTCACAGCGAACCAATCGGCATCCTGCCCGATCATGTATTGGTGGTCGAAGACAGCATGATCATCGCGATGAATACGACCGAAACGCTAAAAGAACTGGGTGTCGCATCGGTTGATACAACCGGCGATGTGGCGGGCGCATTGGCAGCTATTCGCGAGCGCAAACCCGATTTTGCCATCGTTGATATCAATCTGGGAATAGAGACCAGCGCGCCGGTTAGCGAAGAGCTGGCAAGGCTTGGCGTGCCCTTTGTTTTGGCAACAGGCTATGGCGAGACCAGCGCGCAAGTCATCAATTCACCGGCGGCCACTGTATTATGCAAACCCTATGGGAAAGCTGAAATCAAATCGGCAATCTTGTCCGAAAAATCCTCCGCTGCACCGATCAATTAGGCTTCACGAGGAGCGTTGTCTCAGCCCTTGTGAACTCAGCGGCGCGGATAGAGGGTGCATAGGCGCATTCGCCAGCAGCCAAAGTCAAATCGCCGATCGTCACAGTCCCTCCAAGCGGCATCACCAGCAAAGGCGCTTCATATTGCGCGGCGGTGCCTTCATCCGGCTGGCCCACAATCCTGTCCAAGCGGAAATGCTCACCATCGATCAGGCACGAAGAGCCTAAGGCGATATGCGAGCGGTTTTCAGGCGCAAAGGGGCAGCCCTTTGCCACTTCGATCGCGCGATCCAGATGAAGTTCGCGCGGGCGGCCATAGTCGTAAAGCCGAAACGTCGTATCCGAATTTTGCTGGATTTCGACCAGTGCGAGGCCGGGGCCAATCGCATGGACGGTGCCGGGCTTCAGATGGAAGAAATCGCCGGCCTTCACCGCGTGCCATTCGAGCAAGTCCTCAATCGAACCATCGAGTGCGGCAGCGCGCATTGCCTCGGCCGAAACATCCTCCTGAAAACCGATGGCGAGCCGTGCATCCTCATCCGCATCGAGCACCAGCCAGCACTCTTCCTTGCCATCTTCGCCATCGCGCGCTTGCGTCGCTGAAGGGTGAACCTGCACCGACAATTTCTCGCTGGTGAAGAGATATTTGGCGAGCAGGCTCGGCAATTCAGCAGGCGGTTCGAACCAGATCTCGCCAATCTTTGTGCCATCAGGCGCAGCAAAGGGCGCAGGGAGATTGCCGCGCCCCCAAACCTTTTCAACCATCCGTGTCGTCAGCAGGCGTGGTTGATCGGGTGCAGCTGCATTCATTGGTCTTGCGCCCCGCCCAATTTCCCCACGCGCTGGGCATCTTGTCGCCGCGTGACCAGCACTTCGTCCCCGTCGACGACCACGATAATGTCTTCGAGGCCAATCGCCGAAATGCGCGGCCCGTCGCTCACCGCCAGCACATTGGCGCAGTCGACAAGCTCGGCATTGGGCGCAGAGCAGCTGTTGCCTTGCTCATCACTTTCCAGCGCTTCGAGCAGAGCCGACCAATCGCCAATATCTGACCAGCCCATCGCCACCGGCACCATGGCCGCGTTCTGCGTGTTTTCCATCAGGGCATAGTCAATCGAGTCGCCCTCAATCGCAGCGAATGCTGCAGAGTCGGGATGGAACTGCGCCCCATCTGAATGCCCATTGGCAACCGCATCTTTCACCGCTTGCACCATGTCGGGGCGATGCTGGCTAAGCTCATCGAGCAATTGGCCGGCGCGGAAGGTGAAAATGCCGCCATTCCACGCATAGCCGCCATCCGCCAAAAACGCCTCTGCGCGCGCAAGATCAGGCTTTTCGACAAAGCGTTCGATGGCAAAACCGCCATCCAGCTCGCCCCCGCGTTTGATATAGCCATAGCCGGTTTCGGGCCGGTCGGGCGTAATGCCAAAAGCGACAAGTTTGCCAGCGCGCGCCAGATTGGCAGCAGCAGCAGCGGCATCGCGAAAGGCTTGCGTGTCAGCGATATGGTGGTCGCTGGGACAAACGAGCATGATCGCTTGCGGATCAATCCGCGCCGCCGCCAATGCAATCGCAGGTGCAGTGTTGCGCGCAGCAGGCTCGACAATAATCTGCGTATCCTTGGCCGGTGATTGCTGAGCAATCAGATCGACATGGGCAGAACCTGCGACGATGGTTGGCGGGGCGAATTGCCCGGCATCACCGCAGCGCGTGCAGGCCTGCTGAAACAGGGTCTGATTACCGAATAAGGGCAGGAAAGGCTTGGGCATCACTTTTCGGCTCTTGGGCCACAGGCGCGTGCCGCTCCCGCCGCACAGGATCACGGGATGGATGAGAGTGACATCAGTCATGGTGACCGGCATTAGCCCCTTCTGGTTGGCAAAGCATTACGCTGCCTTGCCCCTTTTGCTCAAAACCACTTTTGTCGCCAGTAAAATGGTGCTGCGACGGGGTCTCCATTGGCATCTTGAGCGGGCTTGAAACCCAACCGGTTCACAACAAGCTGGCAGGTAATCCGGTCCGCTTCGGCATCGGGACTGGCGCGATAGACAGAGCAATTGGACGCTCGGCCATTGACGCCGACAATCACCCGCACAATCACCTCTGTACCGCGCCGCGCGCTGCGGCCGCCTTCGGGGATGGGATAGTCGCGCGCATTGTTGATTGCCCCAGAGATATGCTCCGGCTTGGTCACCGCCACCCCGCCGCGCCCACTGCCCTCGCGGCCGCTTCCGGTGCCATCGCCGCGTCCTTCAGCACCCGTGCCATCACCGCTTTCGCGCGCGCCGGAAGTGTTCGCAACTCCTGTTGATGTAGCCCGCGGCGCAGGGCTTGGCTCCTGAATGGGCACTTTGGGTTTGGGCACCGTAACAGGTTTAGGCACCGCTTCCTTACCCGGATCGCCTTGCGCGCCTTGATCGGGCTCAGGCTCTGTAACCGGAGGCTCTTCTTCTTCAGGTGGCGCGGTGATTGTGACGGTGATGGTGGAAAGCACCGATTCCTCAACCGAATTGGTCATTTCGGGCGCAAATGCCTTGGCCAGAAAGTAGAAAAACACGAGGTGACCGGCGCCAATCAGGGCGATCAACCAAGGTTTGGGACGGCGTTTAACTCGGGAAAAGCCCTGATTACGCAAAGCGGATCACCTTTAGAAAATGCCCTTATCATCGTCAGTTATGAACCAACTAACGCAATCCTTATAGCGCTAAAGGCCTGCTGAGAAAATGGAGCAATTTTTGGCGCGGCATGATCGGATGGGCAATGCCCGTCAATCCCCCTTGGCCAATGCGCTGATGGCGATGGCGCTTGCGATTGTGTTCGCTTGCCTTGCATCCTTGTGCATTGCCGCGACCCGCTTTGACGAGCCGATTGCCACGATCTGGATTCCCAATGCGGTGATCGCCGCCATTCTGCTCCACAGCGGGCATGACCAGCGCAACCCCATGGTCGCGCCCGCCATTTTTATCGGCAGCTTACTTGCCAATTGGGCATTTGCCTTTCCCACTCACCATGCCGTCCTGTTCGCATTGGCAAATACGATCGAGATTATGATCACAGTATCGCTCACCCGCAGGCTGTGCGGCGGCAGGCCCGATGTTGAGCGATTGGCGCATCTGGGCTGGTTTGCCCTCGCCGCCTGCGGGATCGCATCGGCGGTTTCCAGCACGGTTGCGATGTTTGCGATCAGTGTCGGCGGGCCCATCGCCTTGGACAGCTGGCTGGGGTGGTATCTTTCCGATGCGCTGGGCATGATTATCCTCGTCCCGCTGATCCTATTGATGTTCGATGCCGTGCAAAGCCGCAAAGAAGTCATCGTGCACACCCGTGTCGAGCAAGCCGGCCTGCTGGTTGCAGGGGCGCTGATTGCCGTGCTTTTTTTCTCGCAATCGAGCTATCCGCTGATGTTCCTCATCACCCCGATTGTGCTGGTCCACGCATTTAGAACGGGAGCCTTGGGTTCGGCGCTGTTCGTCCTGTTTGTGGCGGCCATCGCCACGATGATGACCTGGCTTGGTTATGGGCCGATCGCAGCCAGTCTCGATGCGCCGGAGAAGAAGTTCTTCGTGCTCCAAGCCTTCATGGCCGCCAATTTCCTTACCGGCGTGCCGGTTGCATCAATCCTAACCGGCCGCGAGAAGATCAAACAGCAATTGGAGGATAACCAGCACCAGTTGGCAATCCTCGCTGGCAATGCCACCGATGCCATCTTGCGCTACAATATGGACGAGCGGTGCACCTATGTCTCGCCCTCAGTAACCGAGGTGCTTGGTGCAGATCCTGAGGAGTTCCTCGGAAAAAAACCGACCGAACGCATGCATCCAGAAGCATGCGATGCGATTGCCACGGCGCAGCGCAATTTGCTGACCGGCGAAAGCGATAAGGAGCGCTTCACCTATCGCCGCTTGCTTGACGATGCGAACGGCCGCCCCGTCTATCTTGAGGCGAATTGCTCGCTCATCCGCAATCCGGCGAGCGGCGAGCCGTCCTCCATCATCGTCTCCTCGCGCGATGTCACCGAACGGGTCGAGCTGGAAAAGCTGCTGAGAACCGCGCGCGAAGAGGCCGAGGAGGCAGCGCGCACCAAATCGGAATTCCTCGCCAATATGAGCCATGAAATCCGCACACCTATGAACGGCGTATTGGGTTTTGCCGAGCTGATGCTGCACAATCCGCTTGAGCCAGAACAGCGCCGCCAGGTCGAGCTGATCGTCCAGTCGGGCCGATCAATGATGCTTTTGCTCAACGACATTCTGGACTTGTCCAAGATCGAAGCAGGCCAGATCGAGATCGACCATCAGGCCGTGTCACTGGTCCATCTCATGCGTGAATGCGCGCAATTGCACCGCCCGACAGCGGACAAAAAGGGGCTGACACTCAATGTTGGCGGGCTTGATGAACCGGTTCGCGTCATATCGGATGGCCAGCGCCTGAGGCAGATTTTGCTCAATCTCATCGGCAACGCAGTCAAGTTCACCGATCAGGGCAGCGTGTCGATCAACTGCTCAATCGATGACGAGTTGGTCCGCATTTCGGTCGAGGACACGGGGATCGGAATTGACGGCGAGCGGGTCAAACAGATCTTTCGTCCTTTTGCGCAAGCCGATAGGAACACTGCGCGCCGTTATGGCGGCACGGGCCTGGGCCTTTCGATCAGCAACCAGCTCGCAAACTTGCTCGATGGCTATATCGATGTGGAAAGCGAGCTTGGCATCGGCTCGCGTTTCACGCTGACTTTCCCCTTTGTCGAGGCGGAACCGACCCAGACCCAGAAAATTTCCAGCACGCCCGATTTCGAGCCGATCACACAGCCATCGCTCAACCCTGCTCTGCTTCCCCCCGCCTCGCACATATTGCTGGTCGAGGATCACGACATAAACCGCTTGCTGGTGCAAACCATGCTCGAGCGCTGCGGACAAAGGGTGTCTTGCGCGCACAATGGCAATCAGGCGATTGCAAAGGTGCTCGAGGCGCAATTGCATGGCGAACCCTATGATTTGGTGCTGATGGACATCCAGATGCCCGAATGCGATGGCTACTCCGCCACACGGGCGATCCGCGCTGAAGGTATTCGCGCTGAAGATTTGCCGATCCTAGCGCTAAGCGCCAATGCCTTTCCCGAAGACATCGCCGCATCGCGCAAGGCCGGGATGCAAGCGCATATCGCCAAGCCGATTATCTTTGCCAATCTTGTCAAGAATCTCCAGCGCTGGCTGCCTGTTCGCATCATTGACGAGCATGCTGCAAATGATGATCCACCCGCCATGACGAACGCCCCGGTTAGCGAGCGAGAGCAACTGGCCCGCGATTTCAACCGCGTGCTCGAGGCGCCTGAACATATCCCCTCGCACGCGCTTCAGATACAATGGCAAAACCGGCGGCGCGAAGCTTTGGATGCCATTGGCAATGCCCTGCGCGGGGGCGAATTGACCGGCACCTTAGGCGATGATTTGGCCAATCTTGTCCATAAGCTTGCGGGGACCGCGGGCATTTTTGGCGAGGATGAGCTGGGCGAGCGTGCCGCGGCGTTTGAGCGGGCTTTGCGCTCGGGCGTTGATCTGGAAGTCCGCGAAAAGCTTGCGCGCGATCTGCTGGATGCCGCCTGAGGCTTAGCCGCCGTCTTCAAAATTGAGAGCCTGAAACGAAAACGGCGGAACCCGCTAAGGCCCCGCCGCTTCGTGATTGGTGTTGGTTCGCTTGCGAATTAGAATTCGTAGCGAGCACCGATCTGAATGCGCCAGATGCTGCTGTTCACTGCTGTGAATGCTTCACCTTCGAAAGGACGGAAGCCCTCCAGAACATACAGACCGTCGTCATCATACTCGCCTGTCAGCAGCGCAACGCGGCCGTCGAAGTCACCCAAAGAGCGACGCACGTTCCAGCCACTGTCGAGCAAGTTCAGGAAGTTCGAGAAATCGGCAAAGATTTCGATCCGGTCGTTGGTGACACCCGTCAGGCTACCGATGAATGGAAGCTCTTGGCTCAAGCGAACATCCATGTCGAAGAACCAATCATTCCGGCAGCTGTTCCGTTTGATTGTCTCGCCAGGTGTAAACTTACAATTGATATCGCTCACGACACTGTCGCCGCCATTGATGGCATCCAAGAACAAGGCCACATCATCGAAGTCGCTGAGTGGTGACAGGTTCGGATCATCGATACCGGTTGGGATATAGGCAAGAATGTTCTCTTCCGCAGATCCTGAATCCCGGAAATCAGGGAAACCGTCATCAAATGTAAGGCTGTAAGGCCGGCCTTCCGATGCACGGAAGAAGATCCCCAGACCTGTGTCGTATCCATCGAAGAATTCTTCGCGGAAGAAGACAGATGCGGTGAAGTTGTGCCGCGTTTCAAAACCGGATTGCGAAACAGCCGGGTCTTGAGGATCGAACACAGCCGTTCCGTCAAAGGTCGAACCCGCCGTTGAAGAGCGAGCATTGATCGTTTGCTCGCTATCGCTGAACGCATAACCAAAATTGACGTTCACAGCGCCATTTTCAGTGAAGAGACCTTCGCTGAAACGCTTCGTCAGAATGAACGAGAGGTTGTGGCTGTCAAAGCTTGGTCCATTGGTGAGCTGCAAGAACTCGTCAATGCTTGCGCCATAACATTCGTCCGTCACGCCGGAATAAGTCGGTGCATTGTCGACAAGCACCGCATTACAGCCAGCACGCAAAGGATCGATCGCCGAAATAATTGGTCGACCATCAATTGTGAAGCCATTGAGACCCTGACGTGTATCAACGATTTGCGTGAGATCACGGATCGCAAGCGTATCGTTGAAGCGCGAGTAGATATAGTCGACGTTCAAACGCCAGTTCGAGAAGAACCCTGTGTCCGCTCCCAGCTCGGTTGAAAGACCAAGGTTCGCACGCAAAACTGTCGGGATATCAAAGTCAGGATCAGTGTTTTGCACTTCGCCTGCCCCTGCCGCAGCGCCCGCCGCACCTGCATCAATCGCGCATTGCGGGAAGCCGGTGAAGACCCCGCCTGTGACAACGTCGATCTGTCCGGTAACGGGATCAGTTGTGAGAGAGCCAGCTGCGCAATCGCCTGTGTTTCCGTTCACTGACGCAAAGCCATCATTGGAAAACGCGTTTGAGAAATAAACAACCGGATCACCGCCAGCAAAGACACCGACACCGCCGGTAATTCTGCTGTTCGAGAAAAAGCCTTCGTTGTCCAACTCATAGGTTGCTGACAGACGCGGCAGAACGACAGTGTCGATCTTGCTGAATGCGTTTGCATTGGTGAAGCCATAGCGCTGTTGGAACAGCGGGTTGGCTCGTGGTGCGTCACCGTCATAGAGTTGTACGCGCACGCCGGCGTTGATGCTCAGCTGGTCAGTTGCCTGCCATTCGTCTTGAGCAAAGACCGAGTAAATCTGCCGGCTGAACAAAGCTGCCGCATTGTTGATATCGCCGTCGATGCCGGTGCGAATTGTGCCGCCACCAGCGCCATCTTCGATGATTTCATCCGGGCCATCAAAGTCGCCGCCTGTTCCAGCTGCGAGCAAACCTTCGCGGAAATCGTCCAGACCGTTGAAGAACAAGGTGCCGGTCGCGTTGATCGCGAACAGGTTGAACACTTCCAGATCGTTGATCTCTGCACCCAGCTTCACAAAGTGACCATCGCCTGCATCAATATTCATGATGAAGCGCGCTTGGTCGATTTTGGTGTCGAGCTGGTTTGCAGAACGGAAGATACCAGGTCCGGTTGCAAAACCGCCATTATCCGCTTCATCAGCGCCAACCGCAGCGATTACATCGGGGTTGGTTGCATTAGGAAAACCAACAACAAGACGGACCGTCGGGTTATCGGCTTGCGCTTCATTGAAGCCCAGCGGCCCTTGGACATCGCCGACTTCAGCACGGCTCAACCGCAGCTCGGTGGAGATTGTATCGCTCCAATCGGAATAAAGGCGAACCGAATAATAATCGGAGGTCGTACCTTCATCTTCGAATGAATTGATGCCGGTCAATGTGTTGCCGCCACCGTCAAACTCGACGTTGGTTTCTTCAAGGCGTTGGTATGTCGCCTCAAGCCGGTGATCATCGCTGATGACAGCGTCAAGGCGGCCGAAGTAACGCACGTTTCCTTCGGGCAGAGTTGTCGGCAGCACGCCTACATCCTGGCCGTAAACATCATTGGCGATCTGTGCGAACTCGTTGAATTGCTCAATTGTAGCAAATGGCACTTCATTGGCTGCACCAGAACCGATTGGCCCATCATTGTAGCCGTCTGCAATCTTGACCTCTTCATAGCCAAGCGAGAAGAACAAACGGTCAGGAATGATCGGACCCGAAAGTGTGGCACCCCAGCGCTCTTCGCGGCCAGCATTGATTTCCTGAATTTCACCATCGGCGAACTCAAGCTCTGAGTTCTGAAGCCCTTCGTCGAAATAGGTGTAGAAAGCCGAGCCGCTGAACTCATTGCTACCGGCTTTGGTAACAACGTTCACGAGACAGCCGGTAAAGTCGGAATATTCCACGTCAAACGGGGCGAACTCGACCGAAGTTTGCTCGACCACATCAAACGGCAGCGGGAGCGAGTTGCGCGCTGCGAACGGCGTGCCGTTCAGGCCGAACACGTCGGACTGGATGATACCGTCGACTGTGAATGTGTTGGTCCGGTCGTTGCCGCCCAAGCAGGAAATCCGGTCCACGTCGTTGTTTTGCTCAAGGCTAACGCGAGGGTCGATGCGGATAATGTCGCGCACGTCGCGGGTGATTGACGGGAAGTTTTCAAGCTCTTGCGAGCCGAAAGCTGTGCCAGGGCCGACTGCCAACTGCGTGACACCAGCACGCGCGCCGGTCACAACGATCACATTGTCCGAACCAGCTGAGCTTGAAGCGAGTTGGAATGAGAAGTCGGTGTTGCCCGAAATGTTGACGAAGACGCTCTCAACCGTTTGGCCTTCGAAACCAGGTGCCGTTGCCGTGACAGTGTATGGGCCGCCTGGCTGCAACGAACCGGTGCGGAACTGGCCATCTGTGCCGGTGGAAAGCGTGCGGCTCGATCCGGTGCGCGTGTCAGTGACGGTAACAGTTGCGCCATTAAGCGGTGCGCCAGCTTCGTCAGAGACGCTGCCTTCTACGCCCGAGGTGATTTGCTGAGCCATTGCTGGCGTTGCGATAGTAGCGGCAGCTGAGAGACTTACGACGCTCGCTGCGAGAAGATATTTGATTTTCATAACGGATACCCCTGGTTCCATTTTATTTTGAACAACCGCGCTGAAAAATGAGAGGGGCGCGATTCCCATGTGCGCTGATAGGCGCGATGAGAGACGCGAAGAAGGCAGTTTTGTGACAGAAATGTGAAAGCCCCGCACACCATGCGAGTCGCGGCGTCTGTCCAACAACTTTCCCACAGGCCCAAACCCGCAGAAATACGTGTGAGAAAGAGACCTTGTTGCCGCACTGCAACATAAATCAATATTTTCGCGCAAGCTGTGAAGAAACCGCAGAAATCCGCGATTCTAGGCCAGATTGATCTCGCGAAGCCGCTGGAGCAGGAATTCATGGCTCGAAATCGGTTCCGGCACGGGCGAGTCGCTGGCCGGATCAATGCAACTCTCCAGCGTCTCAATCACATAATCGGGCCGGAAATGCAGGAAGAACGGCATAGAATAGCGCGATCGCTTCGCAGCCTCACCCGCCGGGTTCACCACGCGGTGCGTCGTCGATTTCAAGCGGCTGCCCGTCAGACGGTCGAGCATATCGCCAATATTGACCACCAGCGCGCCTTCTTGCGCCTTGATCGGCAGCCACTCGCCATCCGCTTTGAGCAGCTCCAAACCGGCTTCTTCCGCCCCCAGCAAAAGCGTGATCGTGTTGATATCGCCATGGGCTGCGGCGCGGATCGCCCCGTCAGGCGCATCATCGCCCAATGGGGGATAATGCAGCAGCCGCATGACCGAATTGCCGTCCTTTACCGTGGGTGCGAAGAAATGCTGGTCGAGCCCCAGATGCAATGCAATCGCCTCGAGCACTTTCAATCCGGCTGTGTCGAAAGCCGCATAAAGCGCGCTGAATGTCTCTTCAAACTCGGCCACTTCGGATGGCCACAGATTGGGCGCCATAAATTCTGCCAAGGGATCGCCCACGGGCAATTCACGCCCGACGTGCCAAAACTCCTTCAGATCATGGACATTGGCGTCCTTCGCCTTTTCCGTTCCGAAGGGCGTGTAGCCGCGCGCTCCGCCACCGCCCTCGATGGCATAGGCGCGCTTCACATCATCAGGCAAAGCGAAGAAGGCTTTGGAGGTTTCCTCTGCCCTTTCGATCAAATCTTGCGGGATGCCGTGATCGCGGATGACGGCAAAGCCATACTCCTGAAACGAGCGGCCCAGCGCATCAGCAATGGTCTCTAGCGGCTGCGCAATCGAGACAGAGGCAATATCGGATTGGGGGACAGACATTGGGAAACCTTACTCAATAGGGAAGCAGTAGGCCCGCCAGCGCCGCGCTCATCA
>CALLIO010000260.1 GCA_938009055.1 uncultured Altererythrobacter sp. | reverse complement strand
CAAATATTTCCCGCCGATCACATCGATACCTACGAAGGTTAGGCCGAGCTCTTTCAAACGCGGACCCATCGCTGCGCAAATCTCTTTCTCGCGCGCGGTCAGCTGCGTTTTCTCAGCCGAACCGCCCATCGCCAGATTGCTACGAAATTCGCCTTCGCCCGGAATGCGGTTGATCGCGCCTGCGACTTCGCCATCGACCAGCACGATGCGTTTGTCGCCTTCTGCCACTTCGGGAAGGAAAGGCTGGACCATATGCGGCTCGGGCCATGTCTGGTTAAACACTTCGAGCAAGGCTGTGAGGTTTTCGCCGCTTTCTGGAACGCGGAAGATCGCCTTTCCGCCATTGCCGTGGATGGGTTTGACCACAACGGCGCCGTGCTGATCCATAAAGCGCTTAACTTCGTCTGGCGAGCGCGTGACGAGGGTCGGCGGCATGAACTCGCGGTAATCGAGCACCATCACTTTTTCCGGCGCATTGCGCACGCTGACGGGATCATTGACGACCAAAGTTTCGTCCGCAATCCGCTCGAGCAGATGGCAGGCGGTGATATAGCCCATGTCAAACGGCGGATCCTGACGCATCAGCACGACATCAATGTCGCGCCCCAGATCTAGCCGCTCGCGCGCACCGATAGTGTAATGATCGCCCTCGACCCGTTGCACGGTGACCGGCGCACATTGCGCGGTCAGGCGGTCATCAGCGTCGAGTGTGAGGCTTTCGACATGATATTCGTAGAGTGTGTGCCCCCTTTCCTGCGCAGCCTCCATCAGAGCGAACGAGCTATCGCCAGCGATATTCACGCTTTCGATGGGGTCCATTTGAACGGCAATTTTGAGGCTCATGGGGCGGTTTCCTTAAGGCATCCCAATTTCAGGGCATCCAAGCGTTGGTGATGTGGCGCGGGGGGACGCCGGGTGCAAGTAGGATCACATCCACACGGATGTCTTCGCCTTGCTTTGCATAGTCATAGGCGGCGATTTCAGCGGCGGCGGCTACGCGTGCCAATCGGCGCTCGTCAATTGCTGTGTCGAGATCGGCTGCGCGTTTTCTCCATTTCACCTCTACGAAAGCGATTATTCCCTCCTTCTTGGCGATAAGGTCAATCTCGCCTGCATCATTGCGCGCCCTTTCGGCGAGGATTTCATAACCTTCCCGTTTGAGGAATTGCGCTGCCAGGGCCTCGCCATCGCGGCCTTGCTGTTCGGCGCGCAACCGGTCTTGAGCAGAGCGGCTTGTCACTTTTTCAGCTCCAAAGCGCGGCCATAGAGCTCCTTGCGGTCGAGCCCCGTTGCCTTTGCCACTTGGGATGCAGCTTGCGAGGGTTTGAGCGTCTTCAGCGCTTCGGCGAGCAAAGCATCTTTGTCACCTTCAAACGTTTGCTCTTCGGGCGGGCCGACCATCAGCACAATCTCGCCCTTGGGCGGTTGTGTTAAGTAGTGCGCCGCGAGCTCGCTTGCTGATCCCTTGCGGCATTCCTCGTGCAATTTTGTGATTTCGCGGGCGACGGCAATTTCGCGCGCTGGCCAAAGCGCGTCGATGGCGGCGAGTGACTTTACCAGCCGCGGGCTGCTTTCATAGAAAATCAGCGTTGCATCCACGCCGCCCAGCTCTTCCAGTAACTCGCGCCGGGCCTTTTCCTTTGTCGGCAGAAAACCGCCGAACATGAACCGGTCGTTGGGCAGCGCGCTCAGCGTTAATCCGGCAATCGCTGCGCAGGGACCGGGCAAAGTCGTAACGTCGACGCCGGCTTCGCGTGCCTCGCTCACCAAGCGGAACCCAGGGTCAGAGATAATCGGCGTCCCCGCATCGCTAACAAGCGCAACGGCGCTTTCACGCGCGGCATCCAGCAGTTTTTGCCGCGCACCCTCGCCCGAATGATCGTCATAGCGCTGCATAGGCTTGGAAATATCGAGCGCTTTCAGCAGCTTTCCCGTGACTCTTGTGTCTTCACATGCGATCAAATCACAGCGTTGCAAAATGTCGACAGCCCTGATGGTTATATCGCCAAGATTGCCAATCGGCGTAGCGACAATGTAGAGGCCTGCGCTAAGAGGCGTCTTATCGCTGGTGGTGAGAAGAGAATGGGTCACAAATGTGGCTTTGGGACGGGAAGTTGGAATCGGCAAGCATGAAGCGTAATTTATTCAATCGGCGTACTTTCGCTGTAGCTGGCACTGCGGCTTTGTTGGCCGGGTGTCAGGTTGTGCCCAAAACGGGTCCAGAAACCACAGGGCCATCGGCCACTGGCCCTACCCCTGAACCCAGCGCAACTGCGCTCCCGACCGATCAAACGCGCCACCGCGTGGCTTTGCTCGTGCCGATGACGGGGCGCAATGGCGCCGTTGGCCAAGCGTTGGCGAATGCGGCAAATATGGCGCTGCTCGACACCAATGCCAGCAATCTACGTATCACGACTTATGATACGGCAACTGGCGCGGGCGCTGCAGCGAGCAAGGCGATCGCCGATGGCAACCGTTTGATCCTTGGGCCTTTGATGGCGGAGAATATTCCAGCGATCAGCCCAATTGCCCAGCGCGCGAAAGTGCCTGTGATTTCCTATTCGAACGATTCGAGTGCGGCCGGAAACGACGTATTTGTGATGGGGCATATCCCAGAACAATCGATTTATCGCACGGTTGAGTATGCGCGCAGCCGCGGTTCCGCGCGGTTTGGTGCGATTGTGCCCAATGGCGAATATGGCAATCGGGCCTTGAGCGCGCTTGGCAATGCCTTGGGCTCTTTTGGCGGATCGCTGACGGGGTCCGAACGCTATTCACGCGGCAACACTTCAGTTGTCAGCGCGGCCCAACGCCTAAAAACTCGCGGCGGATACGACACCGTGCTGATTGCTGACGGAGCCAATCTTGCGACACGCGCGGCAGCTGAGCTTGGGAGCGGCACCAGCACACGCATTTTGGGCACTGAGCTTTGGGGCGGTGAAGGCGCGCTGACCCGCAGCTCGGCGATGCGCGGGGCTTTGTTCTCTGCTGTATCAGATCGCCGGTTCAAGCGTTTCAGCACCTCTTACGAGAACCGCTTTGGCCGCAAACCTTACCGCATCGCGTCGCTAGGCTATGATTCCGTGCTGCTGACCTTGCGGATTGCGCAGGATTGGAAAGTCGGGCGCACTTTCCCGACCAAGCGACTGCGCGAAGATGACGGATTTGTCGGCGTGGACGGTGCATTCCGCTTCAGCCGCAGCGGCGTGATCGAGCGCGCTTTGGCGGTTGTTGAGGTGCGCGATGGCAGCTTTGCCACCGTTGATGCAGCGCCTGCTTCGCTTAAGCGATAATACCTAAACGTAAATAGCTTGGCGAAAACTGTGTTTCCCCGCTTGTGAGCGCGGGGGCGTGGGCGCATAGCTGTATCCATGGCTGATGATCTGTTTGAAGGCACGCCCGCATCTAGCGGCGACTATGATTCCTCCTCAATCGAGGTGCTGGAGGGTTTGGAACCCGTTCGCCGCCGCCCTGGCATGTATATTGGCGGCACAGATGACCGCGCATTGCATCACCTTGCAGCTGAGGTCCTCGACAATGCGATGGACGAGGCGGTCGCAGGCCATGCGAGCCGGATCGAAATGCGTTTGGAGGCGGGCAATCGGCTCTCGATCGCGGACAATGGCCGCGGGATTCCGGTCGACGAACACCCCAAATTTCCTGGTAAATCCACGCTCGAAGTCATTCTTTCCACGCTGCATTCGGGCGGCAAGTTTTCGGGCAAGGCATATGCAACATCGGGCGGTTTGCACGGGGTTGGGGTCAGCGTTGTCAACGCATTGTCTTCCCACACGCGCGTAGAAGTGGCGCGTGACAAGCAGCTTTTCGCGCAGGAATTTGGTAAAGGGCAAACGCTCGGCAAGCTGGAGAAATTGGGTTCTGCGCCCAACCGGCGCGGCACCACCGTCACCTTCACGCCCGATGAAGAGATTTTTGGCGATCGCCAGTTCAAGCCATCGCGCCTGTTCAAACTTGCGCGATCCAAAGCCTATCTTTTCGCTGGCGTTGAGATCCGCTGGAAATGTGACGAAGCTATGGCGTCCGAAGAAGTTCCCGCCGAAGCCACGTTCAAATTCCCAGGCGGCCTTGCCGATCATCTTGCTGAACAAATCGGCGCACGCGAATGCGTGACTGCCCAGCCCTTCACCGGCAATCAAGAGTTTCCCGAGGAGAAAGGCCGCGTCGAATGGGCGGTGGCTTGGCCGCTTTATTCCGATGGCTCGACCAGCTGGTATTGTAACACAGTGCCAACGCCCGATGGCGGAACGCATGAACAGGGGCTGCGAGCCGCCCTGACCAAGGGGCTGCGCGCCTTTGGTGAGCTAACCGGAACGAAGAAAGCCAAGGATATCACTGCTGATGACGTCATGACGGGCGGTGAAGTGATGCTGTCCGTCTTCATCCGTGATCCGCAATTCCAGTCCCAGACTAAGGATCGCCTGACCTCACCCGAAGCGTCGCGCCTCGTCGAAAACGCCGTTCGCGACCAGTTCGATCTGTTCCTCTCTGACAATATGGATCGCGGCAAGGCGCTGCTTGGCCAAGTGATGGAGCGAATGGACGAGCGCCTGCGCCGCAAGCAAGAGCGCGAGATTAAGCGCAAAAGCGCGACCAATGCCAAGAAGCTCCGCCTGCCCGGTAAGCTCACCGATTGTAGTGGCGAAGGCGATGGCGATACGGAATTGTTTATCGTCGAAGGCGATTCGGCGGGCGGCTCAGCCAAACAAGCGCGCAATCGCAAGACGCAAGCGATCCTGCCTATTCGCGGAAAGATTCTCAATGTCGCCTCTGCCACGGCTGACAAAATCCGAGCGAATGCTGAAATTGCCGATCTTGGCCTCGCGCTGGGCTGCGGAACACGCAAGGATTGCGAGCCGGAAAACCTGCGCTATGACCGCGTGATTATCATGACCGATGCGGATGTTGACGGTGCGCATATTGCCACTTTGCTGATGACGTTCTTCTTTCAGGAAATGAGCGCGATTGTGCGCGGCGGACACCTCTATCTCGCGCAGCCACCGCTCTACAAACTGACTGCTGGGAAAGAGAGCCGCTATGCCGCCGATGATGCGCATCGCGCAGAGCTGGAAGCGACAGTATTCAAGGGCAAAAAGGTCGAGGTTGGACGATTTAAGGGGCTTGGCGAGATGAACCCGCAGCAGCTTCGTGAAACCACCATGGACCCTGAAAGCCGCTCGCTCATCCGCATCACTTTGCCGCAAGAGTTTGAAGACCGTGCAGTGGTAAAGGACCTCGTTGACCGGCTTATGGGCCGCAATCCGGAACACCGCTTTATCTTCATCCAAAACCGCGCGGGCGAAATTGACCGCGATCTGATCGATGCCTGATCCTGATCCCAAAGAACCGAACGCGATAAAGGAAGACATCCACCTCCAATCAAGCCATCTGCCTAATGGGCGCGAAATCGACGAAAGCGATACCGTCTATTTTGATCGGCGATTGGCGCGGCAAGATTGCCAGCTTCCCGATTGGGACATTCCCGATGCTGCCTATCGCCCTGTTCCCATCGTGTGGTTCTTTTCAGCCTGGCTTGCCCAGACCTTTGGCATGATGCTGGTCTTCGCGGTGTTTGCGCGTTTTGGACCCTTGGCTGTTGCGGGCGCATGTCTCGTCCTCACAGGCCTTGTGACCATGTGGACATGGAATAGAGGGATGAAAGATGCAGGCACAGGCTGGAAGATTGCTTCCGTTGTCATGCTCGGCGGCCAATTGGTGTTCGCAGCAATGCTGGCGTCTTCTTCAGCCTAG
>CALLIO010000259.1 GCA_938009055.1 uncultured Altererythrobacter sp. | reverse complement strand
GTATTGGTCGAAAGTATAGTGCGCGACAGGAACCAGCGTTTCGAGGAAACGGTGGCGCGGCTCTGGAAACATCGGCAGCATCGGCCGCAAATCCCACAAGTGATGATGCGGATCGATAATCGGCAGATCAGGTTCGATAATTGTCTCTGTCATGCGGCGTGCCTCTCCTTTTTTCGCGAGCATAGGCAATGGCGCGCTCTGTGCAATGCGTAGCACAAAGTGTTCTTGCATAACCTCCATGCCGTTTACGGAAAGGTCAGGATTCCGTAGCGTCAATTTGCCATATCGCAATTGCTGTGTATGCTGGCTAACGCATACAAAACAACAGGAGAGTCGCCATGCGCCGTTCGTTCATCCCAGCCAAGCTTTTGGTCACAGGAGGCGCGATCGGGGCGCTCCTTACTTTCAATCCGGCACATGCTCAGGATCAAAGCGGCGCGATTGAGGATGAAAACGAAGATGATACGATCATCGTTACTGGCGCCAGAGTGCGGCAGGGCGGCGCGCAGGATATCAAACATTTCCGCTCGGTTTCGCTCGATGGGTCGCAGACCCTTCCGCGACCAAGCAGTCTGACACTCGAAGGATTGATGGGCGAACACGATTTGACCCTGCCTCCCCAGGCCGCTTGCGAAGAGCTGTTTTGCGTCAATGTGCAATCGATGAGTGCGCGCTTGCCGGCACAGCCGGACAGCACGGTCTTCCTCGGCATGGGATTTGAAAGCGGGATTGATCCTGACGCCTATCGCGACAAGCCGTTGAGCTTGATTGCTGTGGTCGACCGCTCTGGCTCGATGAGCGGCGCGCCGATCACCAAGGTGAAAGAGGGGCTGCACGCAGCGCTCAAGCAATTGGGCGAGGGCGACCGGATCGGGATTGTGATCTATGGCAGCGAGACCAATGTGCATCTGCCCGTGATGGATGTGGTGGGCAATCGCAAGGCTATTTCCGCCGCCATCGACAGCATCGAAATCAACGGCTCAACCTATATGGAAGCGGGTCTCAAGCTGGGTTATGCGACCGCGCGCGACGAGTTGGCGAAAAGCAATGGCGAAACGCGGCTGATGCTGTTTTCAGATGAGAACGCCAATGTCGGCAACACTTCCGCCGAAGGGTTCATGGGCCAGGCCAATGCGGGCGCAGAGCTGGGCATCGGTCTTACATCTATTGGAGTCGGACGCATCTTCGACGGGCGGCTCGCCAGCAAAATCTCGAGCGTGAAAGGCGGCAATCTCTTCTTCATTGATCGCGAGGGAGCCGCCAGCGAATTGTTCGAGCGCGAGTTTGACAATATGGTCAGCGAAGTTGCGCGCGATATTCGTATCACCATTGATCCGGCAGAAGGCTTTATCGTGGCCGATGTCTACGGCGTGCCGGAAAATATCCTTACCCGTAACCCCGACGGCAGTGTTTCGGCATTTATTGGCAGCGCTTTTCTTTCAAGCAATGGCGGCGGGATTTTCGCCAGCCTTGATGGGATGGGCGATATGAATGCTCCGGCATCGGTGGCCATATCCTATGAAGATGCACTGAGCGGCGAGCGCGGCCATGCGGTCGCCAATGCTACGCCTGTTAGCAGCGCTCCTCCAGCTCAGATGCTGCTCGCCCAATCGCTGGTCGATCAATACACAGCGATGCATTCAACGCTTACCGCCTATCATCAAAGCGGCGATATTGAGGCGGCAAACGCCAGTTTCGCAGCGCTGTCAGAGCGGTTGAGCGCGGCTAAACTGGACGGTTTGAAGGGTGAGATTGAACTCGTCGACAGACTCAAATCAACTTCTTCTGAGATCATTGCCTTTAACACCAGCCCCGAACGTAGGCGGATGCGTGCAGTGATTGGCGAGTGGGAAGTCACGCGTCACCGCGGGGTCGACGATATTGCACGCGGCGATATCGTGTCGATTGACGAGCGCATGCGTTTTGTGACCGAGAGGCGCAGCGGGCGCGATGCCGGCGAAGACATTTGGCAGCGCTATCAGATCAACGAGAAGCAGCTGCATGTGATCGGGTCAGGATTGGTTTTTTGGTACCAACTTGATGACGATACGCTTCGCCTGCGTAATGGGCGCGATCGCACGATGATTGTGCTGCGTCGCCGCGCTGATAGCTAATGGGAGTTTAGGGCTGCGCCAATGGCTATATCGACGCAGCCCTATACCTATTGTTCCAAGCTAGTTTAGGGCGACCACTGTATTGGCTGCGCTGACCACGGCCCGAACGCTGGCGGTTGCAACATCCTCGTCAATTCCGCAGGCCCAGATTACCTCGCCCTTACTCTCGCACTTGAGGTAAGCAGCGGCCCGGGCATCTCTGCCAGTGCCCAGCGCATGCTCAGTATAGTCGAGGATTTTAAGGTCGAGATCGAAGCTTTGTTCCAGGGTCGTGACGACACTGGAAATCAGACCATTGCCGCGCCCGCTGACCGATTGCTCTTTTCCGGCGACCGCGATGGTGCCTGTGAACAGGCGTGTGCCATCGGACGCACGGCTTTCCTCATAGCTGACTAGCTGGAAATGCTTGTTGGGCGTTTGGACATGGTAAGCGCGTTTGAAGGCTTCCCAAATGTCATCTGCATTGAGCTCGCGGCCAAGCTCATCTGCCATGTGCTGGACATGGGGCGAGAAATCAGCCTGCATCTTCTTAGGGAGTTTCAGGCCCTGATCCTGCTCAAGAACCCAGGCAAAGCCGCCTTTTCCGCTTTGCGAATTGACGCGGATAACCGCTTCATAATCGCGGCCCAGATCAGCGGGATCAATCGGCAGATAGGGCACGCGCCATTGCTCGTCATTTTGCGTTTCGTTGGCGGCAAAACCCTTTTTGATCGCATCCTGATGGCTGCCAGAGAAAGCAGTGAAAACCAGCTCGCCGCCATAGGGATGGCGTTGGTGCACAGGAAGCTCGTTGCAATATTCCACCGTCTCGATCACGCGGTCGATGTCGGAGAAATCAAGCTGCGGATGGACGCCTTGAGTGTACATGTTCAGCGCCATGGTAACGAGGCAGCAATTGCCGGTCCGTTCGCCATTCCCGAAGAGGCATCCCTCTACCCGGTCTGCCCCTGCCATCAGACCAAGCTCAGCGGCAGCAACGCCGGTCCCGCGGTCATTATGGGTGTGGAGCGAGATTATCGCGCTTTTGCGATTGGGAAGGTTGCGGCAGAAATACTCGATCTGATCGGCATAGATATTGGGTGTTGCCGCCTCTACCGTGGCAGGCAGGTTGAGGATGATTGGGCGATCCGGTGTTGGCGCCAAAACCTCCATCACTGCTTCGCAAACCTCAATCGAAAAGTCGATTTCGGCGGTGGAGAATGTCTCTGGCGAGTATTGGAAATGCCAATCAGTGTCAGGACGTTTGGCGGCCTCGTCTCGCATGATCTTGGCCCCATCTCGGGCTATCTCACGCACTTCATCCTTGCTCATGCGGAAGACAATATCGCGCCATGCAGGCGAGACGGCATTGTAGAGATGGACGATGGCAGAATGCGCGCCATCCAAGCTTTCGAAGCTGGTGCGGATCAAATCTTCGCGGCTTTGGGTGAGAACTTGAACCATCACATCATCGGGAACGCGGCCAGAGCGGACAAGCTCGTTGATGAAGTCAAATTCCGTGGCGCCAGCACTGGGGAAGCCTACCTCTATCTCTTTCACGCCCACTTCGACGAGGAGATCGAAGAAGCGGTTTTTCTTAACCGCATCCATCGGATCAATGATCGACTGGTTCCCGTCGCGCAGATCGGTCGAGAGCCAGCGGGGCGGGACGGTAATAGTCTTGGACGGCCATTGCCGATCGGGCAGATCAATCTGCGGAAATGCGCGGTATTTGCGCGAGGGATCGCGCAGCATATTGGCGGGAGTATTGTCAGGCGTGGTCATGATGGCAGCTCAAACTGAATTGGAAGCGAAAAGTGCGGCTATGTTCCCTTGAGCGCCCACGCGCGCCCTGTGCACGCGTCAGGTCACGCCCAAGGGCGCGTAAGTCGTAGTAGGAGTGCTTGGTGCCGTTTCATGATTGTTTTATTCGCCGATTTGGCTCTCACTTGCAAGCAATTGTGCGCCACACCTTGTGAAAAGGGCAATTATCCGCAGCGTGCGTCTCTAATCACGCCGTTGACATCGAGCATGATGTTGAGCCGGTCAGAACTGGCGTCTGCCTCGACTTCAAATCCAGCCTCAGCAAAGCGCACATTGGTGTGCGGCGCGACCGCCGCCATGATTGCATCTTGCGTAAGCTGATCAGCCTTGCGGCCATAAAAGGGCGCAACCTTGGGCGCGCTGCAATTGGCTGAAGCCGGATCCGTTCCCGTGCCAGCCTCAAATGGGCCATCGGCGGCTCCTTCGCGGGTAGCGGCTTTCACAGCGTCGCTTTGAGAGGGCGCAGATTGCGATCCGTCGGCGACCGCAGCAGGCGTTGTCTTGTTGATCCGCTCGGCAAAGTCGCTGACCTGCTGTTGTTGATCGGCGCTCGATTGGCTTTCGCATCCAGCCAATGCAAGCGGGATAGAGGCTGCAAAAGAGAGGCGGGCCAGTTTTGATTGCCAGATTGACATCTATCCAATTCCTTTGCTGCTTGCCCAGACGATTAGCAGAGACGTGTGCATGTTCCAGCCATTTTTGACGAGTGATACTTAGCCCAAGAATGCCACAGCCTAGCGCCGGCGAATGCGGCTTGGATCGAGTTGCGCGGTGGAAGTGACGCCCATCAATCGCATGCCGCGTTCAATCTCGTCTTTGAGAATTCCAAGTGCGCGCTCCACGCCATCTTGCCCGGCTGCTGCCAAAGCATAAAGATAGAGCCGCCCGCCCGATGCTGCCGTGGCGCCAGCGCATAGTGACTTGAGAGCATGGGTTCCGCGCCGGACCCCACCGTCGCAGATGATCTCAATCTCGCCGCCAACCGCATCGACAATCTCTGGCAATTGATCAAAGGGTGCGCGCGACCCATCCAATTGCCGTCCGCCGTGGTTCGAGATCATGATCGCGTCTGCGCCAATATCGACCGCTCGCCGCGCATCTCTTGCACTCATCACCCCTTTGAGTGCGAACTTTCCGCCCCAATCCTGCCTGATTGTAGCTGCCGTATCCCAGTCCATCGCGGTGTCGAGCATGGTGTTGAAATAGTCTGCAATCGACACGGCCTTGCTCGATCCTTGTTCTACATGCGTGTCGAGATTGGGCAGGGTGAACTTCTCGCGCAAAAGGTAATCAAGGGTCCAGCGTGGGCGCGTCGCATAACTCCAAACAGCAGAAGGCGTGAAGCGGGGCGGCGTGGTGAAGCCCGACCGTAAGCATCGTTCGCGCTTGCCCGAAACGATGGTGTCGACGGTCAGCGCCAGCGCATCAAAGCCTGATGCCTGACAGCGTTCGATCATGCTTTGGTTGAGGCCCTTGTCCTTATGAACATAGAGTTGGAACAGCTTAGGGCCACTGGTGAGCGCCGCGATCTCTTCAATGCTGCGCGTCGCTAGGCTTGAGATACCGAACCATAGGCCGAATTTTTCCGCTGCTTTTGCGACCGCCGTTTCGCCTTGCCAGTGAAAGGCGCGCTGGACAGCAGTAGGCGATAGCATCAGGGGAAGGGCGCTTTTGCGCCCAAGGATCGTGCAACTGGTGTCAATGGTTTCAACGCCCGCAAGGACATCGGGCACTAGATCAAAGCTGCCATAAGCATCGGTGTTGCGCGCTTTGGTAAGCTCATCATCTGCCGCGCCATCAATATAATCGAACACGGGCCAGGGCAGCCGCGCCTTCGCCAACAGCCGGAAATCTTCGATGTTATGGCAGTCGTTGAGTCTCATTAGCACTCACCGCTATCGCTGCGCGCGCGTTCGCGCAACTCGGCAAGGCTGTACTCCTGTTCGGGCAGAAAGCCGTCGCAAGGTTCGTATTTTGGATCTTGGCTTAAACAATTCTCGCCGCAAACTTGCGTTGCGATCTCCACGTCCCAATCGATATGCCACAAGCGGCCTCCCGGTGTTGAGATGAAGCCATCGATTCGCTCATCGAAATCGGTTTCCAGATCCAGAAGGGAGGGGGCTTCGCCATCATAGTCCCGGTCAAACCCGCCGTGTGTGTGGAAGGAGGCGATGGCATAAAGACCAAACGGCACTTGCCATGAGAATGAGCAGGCGCTGGTTGATCCAGCGGATATGTCAGAGACGCTGAGCGTGCCTTCGTCATCCTCGAAGATAAGTCCGCAATATTCGCGGTTTCCTGCAAAGGATTGCTCTTGCAAATCGTCGAGCTTGGTTTTGGCGAAGGCTGTGAGCGCAGCTTCAGAGGCGATGGTTTCGCGCTTGGGTGTCTCGACGAAGATCGCGCGCAAGACAATCACAGACCAAGCCAAAGCGCACAATGCGAAAGCGATCTGGATGGTCGATAGCTTACGCATTGTGGCTTTCTAGGATGGCTGCTTGGTGTGCTTAGTTGACCTCTTTGTCGACCAGCTTGTTCGCGCCAATCCACGACATCATGGCGCGCAGCTCAGCACCGGTTTCCTCGATCGGATGGCGTTCCGCAGCCTTCCGAGATGCTTTGAGCTCAGGCTGACCAGCACGGTTGTCGAGGACAAAATCTTTCACAAAGCGCCCCGATTGGATGTCTTCCAAAACGCGCTTCATTTCGGCCTTGGTCTCATCTGTGATGATCCGCGGGCCGGTTTTGATGTCGCCATATTCCGCAGTGTTGCTGATTGAATAGCGCATGTTCGCGATGCCGCCTTCATAAAGCAGATCAACGATCAACTTGGTTTCATGCAAGCATTCAAAATAGGCCATTTCCGGCGCGTATCCCGCCTCGGTCAATGTCTCGAAACCAGCTTGGATCAGATGGGTGATCCCACCGCACAGCACAGCCTGCTCGCCGAACAGATCGGTTTCGCATTCCTCGCGGAAGTTGGTCTCGATAATGCCGGAACGGCCGCCGCCAACAGCACTGGCGTAGGAAAGGGCGAGCGCTTTCGCATGGCCATTGCCCGCGCTTTGTTCGCATTCCTGATGCACTGCCACGAGGCAAGGCACGCCGCCGCCGCGCTGATATTCGCTGCGCACTGTGTGGCCAGGCCCTTTGGGTGCAATCATGATTACGTCAATGTCAGCTGGCGCTTCGATCAGGCCGAAATGGATGTTGAGACCGTGAGCGAAGGCGAGGGCGCTTCCCGGCTTCATCCGGCCTGCAATATCGTCGGCATAGATCGCGGCTTGATGCTCGTCAGGAGCAAGGATCATCACAAGGTCAGCCCATTCAGCGGCCTCTGAATTCGACAAGACCTTGAAGCCTGCAGCCTCTGCCTTCTTGCGGGTCGCAGACCCTTCGCGCAAAGCAATCGCCACTTCGCCCACGCCGCTATCGCGCAAATTCTGCGCATGAGCGTGCCCTTGGCTGCCATAGCCGACAACAGCGACTTTTTTGCCGGTGATCAGATCAAGATCGCAATCGGCGTCGTAATAAACTTTCATGGATAGTCCTTTTTCGAAAAGTTCTTTTAAGAGGCGCTGGTGCCCCGCATCATACCAACGATCCCTGATCGGCCGACCTCAACGAGACCAAGACCGCGCATCAGGTCGATGAAACTGTCAATTTTTTCCGGTGAGCCGGTTAGCTCGAACACGAAGCTTTCGGTAGTGGTGTCGACCACGCTTGCGCGGAAAACGTCCGCAATCCGCAAGGCTTCGACCCGCGCTTCGCCCGTGCCGTCAACTTTGACCAGCGCCAGTTCGCGCTCGACATGCGGACCAGCGGTGGTGAGATCGGTGACCTTGTGAACGGGCACTAGCCGTTCCAGCTGGGCCTCGATCTGGTCGATCACTTCAGGCGGACCATTGGTGACGATGGTGATCCGGCTTGTGGCATGGTCCGCGCTAATATCGGCCACGGTCAGACTGTCGATATTGTATCCGCGCGCAGTGAACAGCCCCGCGATCTTCGCAAGGATACCGGCTTCATTGTCGACCACGACGGTGAGAACATGGCGTTCGGATTGGGCTTCTGTGATTTTCATGAGAGCAGTCCTAAACCAAAGCCTTCGCTTCATCATCCATCGTGCCGTCAACCGAATCGCCATAAAGCAGCATTTCGGTATGCGCCGCGCCCGACGGGATCATCGGGAAGCAATTGGCGTC
>CALLIO010000258.1 GCA_938009055.1 uncultured Altererythrobacter sp. | reverse complement strand
GCCTAAACCCGCGCATCCGACTGATCCTTTGTCGTTTGATGTCCGCTGCAAACATCGGCCCGAACCTGTTCCACCAGAAACGCACCGTTTCATGGCTGATGTCAATGCCACGTTCGAACAGCAAATCCTCGACGTTCCGCAGCGAAAGTGGAAAGCGGACGTACATCATCACAACCAAGCGGATGATCTGAGGCGAAGAGTTGAAGCGTTTGAAAGGGCTGGGCGGTTTGCGGCGTCCGGGCATCAATCAGCCTTATCCCAGCCACCTCAATCCGCAATAGGTACAGTTAGTCTGACAATACCCTACAGCGGCAAGAGGCACCTTTGTGCCGAGCCTTTTGGACATGGATGCGAGATGGCTTTCATCTGCCCGAGCAAGTCAGCTCGACTTTTGGCCAGCCTATGCAATCGAACGGATACGGCTGGCGCTTATAAGCGCGACCATCGCTAATGCCGCACAGATTTGCATAAGGAGGATAAGCTCAGTTTGGGAAAGCCCGCTTGCGCTAATTACAATCGCAAGGCTTGGAACCAAGACAGAAGGCAGAGTGTTTGTCAGGTTCATGATGCCCAAGGTGCGAGCACGGGAACCAGAACGGTCTAGCAATTGTGTGACGATGGCGTTGTCGAGGGTGAGAAACACCGTCAGCCCTGCAATGAACACAATGTAGGAAGCTAGGACGACGCTCCACACTGGCCACAAGAGCATACACCCCAGCGCAATCGTGATTGCCAATGCTGCGCCCAAAAGAAACACTTTGCGCAGCCGCAGACGGTCTGAAAAATATCCAATGACTACTGCCGTGAGGATTGCAGCCGGTGCCGCATAGGCCGCCATGTTGCCCATCGCCTGTTCAGCGGAGCTCGACAAGGATTGAGAGCCCAATTCCACGACATCTTGAAGGTAGTAAAGCAGGTAGCTGAAAATCACGGCGCCCGACATTTGAATGCAGAACCGTGCAATCCAAGCCCAGAAAAGGTCACCCTTCTTTATGTCCTCAGGCATTTTTTTTGCCTTAGGATCGGGTTTGGTCTTGCTGTGATCCAGATTAGGCTGCGCACTGGCCAAAAAGAGCAAGGGTGCAATCAGCGCTGCTACTATCAGTGCAATTGCGGCCATTCGTTCATTATTGGTTTCAAAAAATGGCAGCGTTAAGATCGCGATGGAAAAAGTTCCGATTGGTAGTCCCATATTGAGCAACGACGCCGTGCGACCTTTGGCCTCATGCGGGATTTTGTCAGCCATCAGCGCCCCAAGAGGTGAGAAGAGAAAATTCAGGCTGATTTGGAAAAACACGACCGCGAGGACGAGAGACGCCCACGTACCGGCCTTGGCCAACGCAAAATATGAAATGAGGAGCGCGCAGAGGCCCATTGCGATCTGCGCAATCCGGTTTCCACTGCGTGCAAATTGTTTGTCACTTAACCATCCGGCGGCGATGTTGGATAAGCTTGCAGTCAATGCCCCGACCAAGAGAGAAAAGCTCAGCAGGAGGATCTTGTCATCCCCTCCAATTTGCTCAGCCTTTAGCGGTAGTATCAATACCAGCAACGGCACAAAAGCAATCGTTGCCCCCGCATTTGCCGCTGCATAGGCTGCAATAAATGAACGCAATTTTGAAGGCGTTTCGCCTACAATCATTGAGGAGCAGAGCCGGTTGTGCTGCGCGTGATTAATTCAAAGGGAAGCGTGATCTGAATGCCCTTCTGAATATCAATTTTTCGATCGATGAGTTCGCTTGCCGCTCGCCGCGCCATAGCTGCAATTGGCTGACGTATTGCTGTTAGTGGCGGCACGCTAAACCGCACTCCTGGCGTGTCATCAAAGCTAATCACCGACAGCTCTTCAGGTACGCTAATCCCGAATTTAGCCGCTTGGTGCAAAACGGCAAATGCCATCTCATCATTGCTTGCCAAGATTGCTGTGGGCCGGCTTTCAGAATGAAAGAGCCTGTCTGCGGCCTCGGCTCCCGAAGCAAAGCTGAAATCGCCCGGTTGCTCCCAATCTGCATGAATTGACGAACTGGCTTGTGCCATGGCGCTGCGATAGCCCGCTAAGCGCGAAGAGGACGCGAGATAGTCCGGGCTGCCCGCGATGAAAGCAACTTTACGGTGCCCCAGATCAAGCAAGCTTTGGGTTGCTGCATGCGCTGCCGCCCGATCATCCATCACAATGTTAATGCCGTCATTCTTATTCGACGAGCCAATCCGCGCAAACGGTGTTCCATTGGCAATAAGAAGATCTGCCAAATGCTGATTTTCACTATGGGGCGGAGTCAAAATCACTCCGTCGGGGCGGAGCGAAGATAGAGCCGCTGACAATTGCTTTTCTGCCGCAGGATTCTCCGTTTCCACCAGATCAAAAATCATGCGGAAGCCGTTTTTCTCGCATTCCATCATGCCGCCGAATAGCATTTGATCGACCCAGTCATTGCCCCTTCCAACGCCCCAATTATCAATCGTGCGCGCTCGGTCATTGATCGCGAGAATGAGATACGATCGATTGCCTCCCATTCTGCGCGCTGCAATATTGGGAACATAGCCTAGGCGGTCGATTGCGGTTTGAACTTTCTGCCGCAGAGCCACTTTGACATTGGGCGATTTGTTGATGACGCGCGAAACTGTCTGATGCGAGACGCCCGCTTCGGCCGCCACATCCCGAATGGTTGGAGATTTTGTGCGCGATTGGCTCGCCAATTTCGATCTCCCTATGATGATTTAGACTACAACAGCTACAACGAATGGCTTTGCAACCTAGCAAAAGTGTCACGCAAGACCAGCAAAATGTGAACGGTCACATTTTTTTGTTGTGAACGATCACATTTTCATTCTAATGCGCGAATCAGATGCAATTCGAAAAAGCGAATGCAAGGGAGAGGCAGCATGAAATTACGTCGGACATTCCTATTGGCAGGTGTCGCAGGGGCCGCATTTGCGCAGCCAGCATTGGCGCAAGATGAAAGCGCACAGGATAGTTCTGAAGCGGTTGCAGAAACCGAAGAAGAGGCATCGGGTAATGCGATCGTTGTTACCGCTGATCGCCGTGAGCAAACCTTGCAAGACTTTGCCGGAACAGCCTTTGCCATAAGCGGTGAAGACTTAAGGGCGATTGGCGTACAGAACATAACGGACCTGCAAAATCAGGTGCCAGGGCTTTCAGTCGCAAACAACCAAGGCAATGTGGAAGTTTATATCCGCGGCATTGGTTCATCAAACAACACAGAGCTTGGCGATCCTGCCGCCGCATTCCACTTTGACGGGGTCAGCATCCCTCGCCCCTCGGGCATCGGCTCTGCATTTCATGATATTGAACGTGTCGAGGTCAATGTTGGGCCGCAAGGCACATTGCGCGGACGCAATGCCACGGCTGGTTCGATCAATGCGATTTCATTCCGCCCAGGCCTTGGCCAGTTCGATGGGATGATCGAGGGGGAGTATGGAAATTACGACCACCGGTCTTTGCGCGGCGTGCTCAACATTCCAGTGGGCGATACGGTCGCCGTTCGTTTCTCGGGCCTCTATCAAGCGAACGATTCCTATTACAACAATGTTGGCCCCAATGAGGGAATCGATGTTGCAGAAGCGCAGGACAATCTGTCTGGCCGCGCCCAGCTTTTGTGGGAGCCAACCGACAATTTCTCAATCCTGATTGCTGGCGACTACATCGCGGAAAATGGCACTGGCTACACAGGGTCAAACTATGCTTTGCCGCTTGGTGCTCTAGAAAATGGCGACATCACGCAGGAACAGTTCGACGATATCAATCCTCGCAATGTGATTGCGCGAGGCGTTACGCCTGATCTGAACACCGACCATTGGGGAATTCGCACCAACATCAAATATGAGGGCGAGGGCTTCACGGTCGAATATATCGGCAGCTACCGTGATGCAGTCTATGATTATGAGGCGACAACCCCGCTGACGCCAAGTTTTCAGGGCGTAATCAACCGTTTAAGCGAACGCGACAACCCGTTTACTCCAGAGCCCGATGACGTGATCATTGACCCGATCATCCTTGAGGAAAATCTCGACAATTTTTCCCGTTTTCGGATTATCTCTGACTCGCGTTCACAGTTCCATGAATTGCGCGTTTTCAACAGTGATGGACCGTTTATTTGGAGCTTGGGCGGCCTCTACAGCACGGAAAAGCAGCGCTCTTTCCTTGGCTCGACCGGTGACCGCGGCCCATTCTTCCAGGGCATTGAGTTTAACACTCGGACGGATACCGATTCCTATGCATTCTACGGCGATGCGACCTTTGAAGTCAGCGATGACTTCCGCCTGACCGCGGGTGTTCGTTACACCAATGATGAAAAAGAGCGCACCGGCGTAGCAGCACGTTATGGCCTTGCTCTTGGCGGAGGTAGCTTCGAATGCTGCCTGGGCGTGCGCGTTGGCACCGAAGGGTTTGAGTTCGCTGCCTTTGATCGCACAATCATCAACCCTGACACAGACGGCGATGGCACGATCTCAGAAGCGGAAGTCTTTGCATTCCACCGCAACGGTATCGCGCAGTTTGGTGCGCGCGACAATCTTGGCGATATTTTGGACAACGGCCCGCAGGGCTTTTATGTCGCGGATGACAATGCCACTTTCCTCACAACTCCATGCGTCGACACAGTAAGCTTTGACACGCTCTTTTGTGGTGGCTTCACCAATGATGATATGTGGTTTGGTACGCCGTTCCCCGGCAATCCGGGGCTGTTTACCTTCGCTGTGCCGTTTACTGGTCAAATCTTCCAACAAGACGGTGAATTCCAAGACGATTTCGTCGATTGGCGCGTGCGCGCAGAATATGATGTGACACCAGACAATCTGCTTTATGCTCTGATTGCCAATGGTCACAAATCTGGCGGCTTTAACGACAATCTTGGCGATAATGGTGTTGCCCCTACATACGGCACAGAGAAGGTTGTCTTGTATGAAGTGGGCAGCAAGAACGAGTTCGATATTGGCGGACGCAGAGCCTATCTCAATGGCTCGTTCTTCTACAATGATTACAACGATCAAGTGTTCACCGGTCTGTTGAGCGTTGCGACAGCGATTGAAACTGCTGTGGGCATCTTGGGCCAGGATATTCCCATCCCTCCCGGCACAAATACAGATCTGGTTGTTTCCTTCAGCTTTAACGCTGCAAACTCCGAGATTTATGGTGCGCAGCTAGAAGGCGGCTTCGAACTGCCCGGGAATATCAATTTTGACTTTACGGCGCTGTGGCTCGAAGCCGAGATCAAGGACGCTGAAGACATCCCTGATTTCCGATTCCAGCCGGATGTGGATTCAGGCAACGCCGTTTTCCGTCCGATTGCCGGAAATCGCCTGCCGCGAACGCCGCGTTGGCAGCTGAACGGCAAACTCAGTCAAGTCTTTGAAATGGATACCGGCCAGCTCGATTGGGTGGCTTCGCTTGGCTATCGTTCCTCGCAATTCCACACAATCTTCAACAGCCTGGAGTTCGACGTCGATAATGTCGGCACACCGGTAACAGGTGGGCGCTTGCTCGACCGGATCGACGGGTACTTCACGCTGGATCTTGGTGCGGGTTGGACAATCGACAACGATGGCAAATACCGCTTCGAAGTCTATGGCAACAACATCACCAATCAACAGGAAGAAGCCGCAATTATCATCACGCAGTTCGATAATACGCGCTTCTTTACGCGGCCTCGGACCTTTGGTGCGCGTTTCCGCGCCCAATTCTAGGCTGTAACGATCAGAGGAATATTGGCTTCTCTGAGGGGAGAGCGCCGGTATTCCTCTGGCACGTGGTGTTGGATAGGATTGGCGAGCAATGATGAGACCACTCAGTATCTGTGTGTTGGCAGCCAGTTTGATGGCAGGAATTGCTGGCGCTGAATCCGGACAAGACAGCGCTGCTCAAACGCAATCGGCAGCTTCTAACAAGTCCGCATCCTCGTCCGAAGCGGTAGGCGAAACTGTCGTAACCACCGTGCCAAAAGGCTATACGTTGGTTTGGTCCGATGAATTCGACCAATCGGGCCTGCCCGACCCAGCCAAATGGAAGTACGATGTCTATCGGAACGCAGAGGGCTGGTATAACAATGAAAAACAATATTATTCCGCCGCGCGGCTCAAAAATTCGCGTGTAGAGGGCGGTCATCTGATTATCGAGGCGCACCGCGAGGGGCTGAGCAAGGCCGAGTTTCCTGATTGGGGCGGACAAGAATACACCTCGGCTCGGTTGATGACCAAGGGATTGGGCGATTGGAACCAAGGTTTCTTTGAAGTTCGTGCGCAAATCCCGTGCGGCCTCGGCGCTTGGCCAGCGATTTGGACGCTGCCTTCTGATCCCGATGTAGTCTGGCCAGCAGGCGGTGAAATCGACATTATGGAGCACGTCGGATTTGAGCCCGGCACCATCCATCACAGCGTCCATACCGCAGCATTCAATTTCTCTCGCGGAACGCAGATGACATCGAAGCATGAACTGCCCGATGCCTGCAATTCCATGCAGAAATATCAGCTTTTGTGGACTGACCGCTTTCTGCTGTTTGGTGTCAATGATGAGCCCAAATGGCTCTTCAAGAAGGAAAGCAAAAGCAAGAAGCGCTGGCCATTTACAGAGCCTCAGCATCTGTTGTTGAACCTTGCGGTTGGCGGCGATTGGGGCGGCCAAAAGGGGCTGGATAACAGCATTTTCCCAGCCAAGATGGAGATCGACTACGTGCGCGTTTATCAGCCCGTATCACAAGCAGGAACCAAGCCATGATCCGTTCTATCGTAGCCATGGCAATGTTTGGTCTGCTCGCTGCTTGTTCGCTGCAGCCCGACCCTATTGAAACGCGGGCACAGCAAGTGCTCGAGACGATGACGCTGGAAGAGAAAGTCGGCCAAATCATTCAGGCTGATATTTCAGCTGTATCTCCTGAAGACGTGAAAACTTACAATCTGGGTTCGGTGCTGAACGGCGGAAACTCTGCGCCGGGCGGAGGCAAAATTGCCGAACCTGAGGAATGGATCACGCTAGCCGATGAATTTTGGGAAGCGTCGACCGATGTTTCCGACGGCGGAGCAGGCATCCCACTGTTGTGGGGAACTGATGCCGTGCACGGGCACAACAATCTGCAATCGGCCACAATCTTTCCGCACAATATCGGGCTTGGCGCGGCGAATGATGCAGAGCTGATGGGCAAAATTGCCAAGGTTACCGCCCGTGAAATCCGCGCGACCGGTCTGGATTGGACTTTCGCGCCAACTCTCGCGGTTGCGCTCGATGATCGGTGGGGCCGGACTTATGAAAGCTATTCTGAAAACCCCGAAATTGTCGCTCAATATTCGGGTGCAATGGTCGAAGGTTTGCAAGGCCAGTCGGGCGATGAAGGCTTCCTGATCGGTGAGAATGTTATTGGGACCGCCAAGCACTTCATTGGCGATGGCGGCACCGGGCTTGGCATAGACAAGGGTGATGCCAGCGGCGACCTTGATGAAATTCTAGAAGTCCATGGTGCCGGTTATGGCCCGGCGATCGACGCTGACGTGCAAGTTGTTATGGCCAGCTTTTCCAGCGTCAACGGGCGCAAGATGCACGGTTATAAAGAGCTGCTCGATGATCATTTGCGCGGCGAGCTTGGCTTCGAAGGTTTCGTGATCGGCGATTGGAACGGTCATGCGGAAATTCCCGGCTGCACCGCAACCGATTGCCTCGCGGCTCTCGATGCGGGGATCGATATGTATATGGCGCCCGATAGCTGGCGCGGACTGTATGATAGCTTGCTAGCCAGCGCCAAGTCCGGCGAACTTGATATGGACCGGCTCGATGAAGCGGTCTTACGCATTTTGAAGGTGAAGATCCGCGCTGGCCTGTTTGATGCCGTCAAACCTTCAGAACGCGAAACCAGCTCTCCTGATGTTTTGGGTTCGGAAACTCATCGCGCGATCGCCCGCGAGGCTGTCCGAAAATCCATGGTGCTGCTCAAAAACAATGGATCGGTTTTGCCATTGCAACCGGGTCAGAACGTAATTGTCGCGGGCAGCGGTGCGGACAGCATCCAGAAGCAGACAGGCGGCTGGACGCTCAATTGGCAGGGCACCGGCAATGCCAATGAGGAATTTCTCGCCGCGCAAAGCATCTTTGACGGGCTAAGCGAGGCGATGGAAGCCATCGGGGGCAAGGCCACTTTGGCAAATGGCTCGAATGTATCGGCGGACGCAGATGTGGCGGTGATTGTCTTTGGCGAGGAGCCTTATGCCGAATATCGCGGTGACCGTTCCGACCTTGTGTATGAGACAAGCCAAGGCGCTGATCTTGCGCTGCTGAAATCATACAAGGCGCGCGGAATTCCGGTTGTCGCGGTGTTCCTGTCAGGACGCCCTTTGTGGGTGAACCCGCATCTCAACGCCGCTGATGCCTTTGTCGCGGCATGGCTGCCTGGCACAGAAGGCGGCGGCGTGGCCGACGTATTGATAGGCGATGCTGAGGGCAAAGCGCGGTTTGACTTTACCGGTACTTTGTCTTTCACATGGCCGGCGCTGGGCACGGGCGAGCCGCTCAACGGCCCTGATGCTGAAGGCGCTTTGTTCCAGCTTGGTTATGGATTGAATTACAGTTCATCCAAGACGCTTGAGCCGCTTTCCGAAGACCCCGGCATTGATGTGAGCAGCGCGTTTGACGGGACAATTTTCCAACGCGGCGATGCAGCCTCCGGCTTCAGCGTGTTCTTGGGCGACAGCTCAAACGCCAATATTCCGCTCACCGCACTTTCAGGAGAAAGCATCTCTGGTTCGATCAGCGTGAAGGGCGTCGATCATTTGGCCCAGGAAGATGCGCGCAAGATCACCTGGGATGGCAATGGCCAAGGGCAATACAGCATTCGCGCCAACCGCGAGATTGATATTGATGCCTCTGGTCTTTCCGGCCCGCTTGATCTGGTGATCGAATGGAACGTTGAAACAGCTCCGAAAGGTGATCTGGAGCTGGTGCTTGGCTGCGGCGAAGGATGCTCGGGCGCGCTTTCGATTTCCCAAATGGCCCGCGAAGCCACTAAACAGGGTTGGACGACTTCGCGCTTGCCTTTAGCGTGTTTTGCGAAAGCCGGTCTCGACACATCAAGCGTAAAGACACCGTTCGCTTTGCGCAGCAGCAGCAAGGCAGAAATTGCGATACATTCGGTTGTTTTTGTAAAGCGAAGCGCTGGGCCAGCCGTTTGCACGCGATATAAATAAGCGCCAATAAAGGCGTATGGAAGCGGCCGATAAGGCTGCAATGAGGGGATATTACCGTGACGCTTGAGACGATCGATATTGTCATTATCGCAGGTTACGCTCTGGCGTTGCTGGGTATCGCTTTGTCAGTCAGCCGCGAGCCAGCGGGTCATGCCAAAAACACCGAGGATTACTTCCTCGCCGGGCGGGCTTTGCCGTGGTGGGCGATCGGTGCCTCACTGATCGCGTCGAATATTTCCGCCGAGCAGATCATCGGTCAGTCGGGCGAAGGCTTTGCTATTGGCATCGCGATTGCTGCCTATGAATGGCAGGCCGCGATCGTCCTACTGATCGTCGCCAAATACTTCCTGCCGATATTCCTAAAGCGGCGCATTTATACGATGCCGCAGTTCCTTGAGCAGCGCTATGGCTCCGGCGTCAAAAACCTGATGAGCGTGTTTTGGGTGTTCCTCTACACTGCCGTGAACCTCACAGCCGTGCTGTGGCTCGGCGGCCTAGCTGTCGACACATTAACGGGCTGGGGCGTGATGCCTTCGATGATGGCGCTGGCCGGGTTTGCTGCGCTTTACTCGCTCTATGGCGGGTTGAAAGCGGTTGCGCTCACCGACATTATCCAAGTTGTGATCTTGATCATTGGCGGCCTAGCTATCACTTGGTTTGCTCTCGATGCTCTGCCAGCGGAAGGCGCGATTGGCGGCTTTGGATATTTGATGCAAGAAATGCCGGGCCACTTCGAGATGATCCTCGATGAGGGTGACAAGGGTTATGACAAATTGCCCGGTATCTGGACGCTTTTGGGCGGGCTGTGGGTGCTGCACTTCAGCTATTGGGGCTTCAACCAATATATCATTCAGCGCGCTCTGGGCGCAGAGAACCTTGGCGAAGCGCAAAAGGGCTTGGCCTTCGCCGCCTTCCTTAAATTGCTGGTGCCGTTCATCGTTGTGATCCCTGGCATTGCCGCTGTCATTCTGGCGCAGCAAGGGTTGCTGGATAGCGCCGCCTTGGCCGAGAAGTCGGATCGCACTTATGGCCAGTTGATGGGCTTTGCACCTGCGGGCCTGCGTGGTCTGGTCTTTGCGGCGCTGATCGCGGCGATTGTTTCTTCGCTCGCTTCGATGATGAACTCAATCTCCACGATCTTCACAATGGATTTGTATCGCAGCGCGCGGCCAAACGAGGCGGAACAGCATTATGTGACTGTTGGCCGGATCACAGCCTTTGCCGCCATGGCGCTGGCGCTTGTCCTAGCCCGCCCGTTCCTTGGCGGCTTTGAAAGCGCGTTTCAGACGGTGCAGGAATACACAGGCTATATCGCACCGGGTATTGTGATCGTGTTCGTGCTCGGCTTTTTCGACAAGCGAGCGAATACCGCTGGCGCGTTTACAGCGCTGATTGGCTCGATTGTGATGAACTTCGCGTTGGCGCAATTGGCCGCAGATATGCCCTTTGTTATCCGCATCTGGATCGTATTCCTGGTCGCTTTAGGTGCTGCATTCGTCGTGTCGCGGCTGACGCCTGCTCCCGATGCTGAGCGCACGGTCGATCTGGGCGATATCGGCTTTGCTACCAGCATGCTGTTCAACACTCTGGCTACGATCACAGCCGCCATCCTTGTCGGACTGTATGTGATCTTGTGGTGACTGGGCCTTTTTGGAAACTGCTGTTCGCTACTTGTCCTTAAGGTGCTGTCAGTCTAACTGCAACTTGTCTCTGATTGGCGGAGTTGTCCCATACCTGATGTCAGTTCAAGCCATAAGGTTTTGCCACTCAGCCAATGCGGCTGAGCGTGCAGTCTTGTAAGTCTGTCTATCGATAAGGTGGCGCTGGGAGTTGAAGTGGTTGTGGACATTGGCGTGGACTGCGGCGAACTTTTGCAATGATTTCATCTGTCGAAATCTGAGCATTGCACGCTCTCGTCGCCGGAAGGGTAGGTGGCTGTTTTCCACCCTGTTGTTGGCCCAGCGGCCAATCTCCTGCTTGTCAGTGTTTCCTAGCTCTCGCATCGCAGAAGGGTATGATTTGAGCCCGTCGGTTACGATTTTCTCTACCGGTCCGTGCCGCTTCAACGCCTTTCTCATGAAGCGCTGGGCCGCATCCTTGTCGCGGGTCTTGGTGACGTAGCTTTCTAGGATCTCGCCTTCCTGATCCACTGCACGCCAAAGATAGTGTCTCTCTCCATTGATCTTTACGAACACCTCATCGAGGTGCCACTTCCATTGGCGAAAGCCGTGCATGCGACTTGCCCGCTGACGTCGTACATCGGCTGCGAACAACGGACCAAACCGGTTCCACCACTGCCGGACCGTCTCGTGGCAAATGTCGATGCCGCGCTCGGCTAGAAGATCTTCGACGTTCCGCAGCGAAAGTGGAAAGCGGACGTACATCATCACAACCAGGCGGATGATCTCAGGCGAAGAGTTGAAGCGTTTGAACGGGCTGGGCGGTTTGCGGCGTCTGGGCATCAATCAGCCTTATCCCAGCCACTTCAATCCGCAATAGGTGCAGTTAGTCTGACAGCACCAGCCCGCCCGAACCGCGGCCTTGCGCAGCCACCCTGAA
>CALLIO010000257.1 GCA_938009055.1 uncultured Altererythrobacter sp. | reverse complement strand
TCTGCAACATCGCGGGCAAGAAGCCGCCGGCATTACCGCTTTTGATGGCAAGGAATTCTATTCGCGGCGCGGACAAGGCCATGTGGCCGAGAATTTCTCTTCCCAAGAAGCGATCGGCGAGCTGCCCGGATTTATGGCGGCAGGCCATGTGCGTTATTCGACCACCGGCGGGTCGGGCCTGCGCAATGTACAGCCGCTTTATGCCGACCTTGCCAGCGGCGGTTTTGCTGTGGCGCACAATGGCAATATTTCCAATGCAGAGAAATTGCGCAGCGATCTGGTGCGGCGCGGTGCGATCTTCCAATCGACGTCTGATACAGAGGTCATCATCCACCTCGTGGCGACCAGCCGCTATCCCACTATCATTGACCGGCTAACCGATGCTCTGCGTCTGGTAGAGGGCGCCTACTCGCTAGTGGTGATGACGCCAGAAGGCATGATCGCTTGCCGCGATCCGCTGGGTATCCGCCCGCTGGTGATGGGCAAGATGGGCGATGCAACGGTCTTTGCCAGCGAAACGGTTGCCTTCGACGTGGTAGGCGCAGAGCTTGTGCGCGAAGTTGAGCCGGGCGAGCTTATCATGGTCGATATGGACGGCAAGATCGAAACGCTGCGCCCGTTTGGCACCCATGCGCCGCGCCCCTGCATTTTTGAACATGTCTATTTCAGCCGGCCCGATTCGATGTTTGCAGGCCGCTCTGTCTATGCCGCGCGCAAGGCGATTGGTGAACAGCTCGCGATCGAAAACCCGTGCGAGGCCGATCTGATTGTGCCCGTCCCCGATAGCGGCGTGCCCGCAGCGATTGGCTATGCGCAAGCGTCGGGCATTCCGTTCGAGCTTGGCATCATCCGCTCGCACTATGTTGGGCGCACCTTTATCCAGCCATCGGATGGCGCCCGCCATTCGGGCGTCAAACGCAAGCACAATGCCAATCGCGGCCTTGTTGAAGGCAAACGGATTGTGCTGATCGACGATTCGATTGTGCGCGGCACAACTTCGATGAAAATTGTCGAGATGATGCGCGAAGCGGGCGCGAGCGAAGTGCATTTCCGCGTGGCCAGCCCGCCCACCGCGCATAGCTGCTATTACGGCGTCGATACGCCCGAGCGCTCCAAACTGCTGGCTGCGCAAATGGATGTCGAGCCGATGCGCAGCCACATCAAGGCGGATAGCCTCGCCTTTGTGTCGATTGACGGGCTGTATCGCGCGGTCGGCTCTGAAAAGCGCAAAGATGCCTGCCCGCAATATTGCGACGCCTGCTTCACCGGCCAATACCCAACCCCGCTCACCGATCTTGCCAATACTGAAGATAAGGCAGCGCAATTGACCTTTGCTGATGCCAAAGCGTCGGCCGATGCGGATACAAAGGCGGCCTGAATGAGCGATACCAAACCGTATGAAGGCAAACTCGCCCTCGTCACTGGCGCCAGCAAAGGCATTGGTGCTGCGACGGCCAAGGCGCTTGCCGCCACTGGCGCGCATGTGGTTCTTACCGCGCGCAATGTGAAAGAGCTGGAGTCGGTTGAGGATGAAATCCACGCTTTGGGCGGCTCATCCACCATTGCGCCGCTCGATCTGGTTGAGCCCGATGCTGTCACGCGGCTGGCGGGCGCAATCAGCGGGCGCTGGGATGCGCTCGATATCATGGTGCTTAGCGCAGCCTATTTGCCCAGCCTTTCGCCAGTCACGCAAATCGATGCCAAGCAATTCAATCAAGCGCTGATGACCAATGTTGTCGCGACGCAGGCCTTGCTTGCCAGTTTCGACCCCTTGCTCAAACGAGCAGAAGGCGCACGCATTATTGGTTTGACCTCCAGCGTTGGCGCTGGCCCGCGAGCGTTCTGGTCTGCCTATGGCTCCACCAAGAGCGCATTTGACAATCTGCTCGAATCTTATGCGCAAGAAGTCGCAAAGCTGGCCGATATCCGCGTTGCTATCCTCGATCCGGGTGCAACCCGCACAGATATGCGCGCCCGTGCCTATCCCGGCGAAGACCCGGCCACGGTCAAGCCGCCTGAAGATGTCGCAAACCGCATTGTTGATTTGCTCAGCGCCGGATTTGAAACCGGCCACCGCGAGCGGGTCGAGGCTGCCTGAGGGCGCAAATAGCGTTAATCGACACCTAACCAGTTTCCGCAAGGCGTTGGAAACCGGACATGCCCAAACATCCGAAAGCGTTTCTGGCAGGATGCTGGAAAGGTCGTAATTCTGAGGAGAATTGCGAAGCAGCAGCATGAAGGATTGCGAGCCATGCAAAGCACAGTCGATCGCTATCAAATTGCAGCGCAAGAAGATCGCTGCGCGCCGCGCACGGAGCTGCACATCCCGGCGCAATTGCGCGCATCGGGTGGGCGCGCGTTTCAGTCAGTCGTGCACGACCTTTCGATCTCCGGCTTTTCAGCCAGTTCGGTCAACCGCATGCATGTTGGCCAGATCTGCTGGCTTACCCTCCCTGGCCTTGGCGCTTTGCAGTCCGAAGTTGTGTGGTGGGAAAACTGCATTGCAGGTTGCGCATTCCACGAGCTTTTGAGCCCGATTGTGCACGAAAACGTGCTGCAGCAATTCCGCCAGCTTTAAGGCCGCTCAGCCTCTTCACTGTCCGCTGCCAACGCATCGACGGCCGCTTGAACCGCCTTGTAGAACTCCTGCCGCTGCGCCCCAATTGCATCGTCGGTTGCCTTCGGCCAATTGCTGTTTGAAGCGATGACAAGCCGCCGCGCCGGATCAACAAATATCCCCTGCCCGAAGATGCCCTGCGCCGCATATGTGCCCTCATCATAGGTCCACCATTGGTAGCCATAGCCAAAGCCCGGCGCGCCAATGTCAGCCTGCTTGGTCGTGGCGGCGGCAATCCAGCCATCCGGAAGAATGCTGGCTCCATCAATCATCGCGCCATCCATGATAAACTGGCCAAAGCGCGCCATATCGCGCGTAGCAGCCTGAATGCAGCATCCGCTGATTTCCGTGCCGGTTGAGCCGAGCAGCCATGTCGCATCCTGCTGCATGCCATAGGGTGCCCAGATTTTCTCCGACAGATAATCGGCCAATGGTTTGCCGGTCGCTTCGCTCACCAACACGCCGATCAGATTTGTCTCGCCAGTTTTATAGACCCACTTCTCACCCGCAGGAGCCTCGCGCGGGAGTTGGCGCATATAGCTCACTGTCACATCTTCACCGTCTTCGGGCGTATGATTGTTGAACTTGGCGACATCGGAATTGGGATCTTCGTAATCCTCATTCCATTGGACCCCCGATGTCATGGTGAGGAGCTGTTCGATCGACACCTCTTCATAGGGTGAACCTTCTAAGCCCTTGATATATTTTGCGACTGGATCGTCCACCGAGTCAATCGCGCCATCCTTGATCGCTGCCCCGACCAAGGTTGAGGTGAGGCTTTTAGCCACTGAAAAGCTCGTCCATTTGCCCGTATCGTCAAATCCAAGCCCATATTTCTCAAGCACGACTTTGCCATCAAGCAGCACAACAATCGCCGCAGTGCGCTGATCGGCCATATAGGCGTCAACATCCGTGCCCACGACCAGAGGATTGCCTTCAGGAAGCGCAAAGGTCGCATCGCCCGCCTCGATCACCCGCGACTGGGCGAGAATGGGC
>CALLIO010000256.1 GCA_938009055.1 uncultured Altererythrobacter sp. | reverse complement strand
AGCACAAAACACCCGTTCGAGCGGCCCATCCGGCCCCAGCGCGCGACATGGGACCCTTCGGCATATTTGGCGGTATGCATCACGATATAGCGGCGCAGCGCATTGTTATTGGTCGCATCAAGCCCGCCCAAGCGTACCGATGTTCCATATTTGCCGGTGTACCATTCCCAGGTCACATAAGCGCCGCGGCTGGTGGCATTTGACCCTTCGACATTGGAATAATTATCAAGCCAACCATCATGATCGCGGTCAGAACCCGAACCATGCGAAACGCGGTAACTTTTGACCTCTTGCCGATCGAGATTGACGAAGTGGAAGCGGCGCTGCGCCGAATGCACGCCATAATCAGCAATGCCGACAATATCGCGCTTCCATATCGCGTTGCCAGCTTTGTCCAGTTCGCGCTTGGCGATGTCGAACAATTTGCGGTCGCGCAGCGAGCCGACCAGCGGCTGTGCTGCAACACTTGCAGGGAGAGCCAACGCTGCCCCGCTTGCCAAACTGCCTTTGAGAATATCGCGCCGTTTCATAGCTCCACCATACTAGACCAAGCTTGGCCCCCGCGTGAACGGTAAATTCACGTGTTTTCGTGAATTTTCCTAGCCTTGGCGGCCAATTTCCGCAGATTTGGCGCTGCTTTGACTGCCAATTGGGCAAATTCGCCCATAATCGCGAGGCGCGTGTCCCCCTCTGCTGCCATCTTGGCCATGGTTGGGCCGGACGGATCAAGCCGCGATCTGGTAAGGAAAGGCGCGATTTTCGGATTTTGCGACCAGTTAGACCGGTTGAGCATCGTAACCGCAAATGCATGCGGATAGGTTGCTGGCGTATCGGTCAATGGGCCGGGGATGGCCAAAGCATTGCGCTCTTCATCTGTGTCGAAATGTGCTTCGAGAAAGGCGGCAACCGCAGCGCTCAATGTCACCAGCGGCACATGCAGCGGTTGGAGCGTGATCAAACCGTCTTCGAACAAGGGTTGCTCCCCGTTCGCTGCAACCGAAAACGGTACCGCGCGCGCAGTGCAGTCGACATAGAGCGTATTGCCCGGGACGGTATGCGTGCCTTCTTGCAATTCCATCTCCCCGCGCGTGATCGACTGCACGCGGCCCTTGCGAACCACGTTCTTTATCCGGCGCAGGCGCTCGATCTCCCCTTCAGAAATGACGGCGAAATGGAACATCTCTGGTTCTACCTCGGGATCAATCCGCAGATAATGTCCGCTCTCACCCAGGATGCGCATCAGTTCTTCGCCGCTTTGCGCTGTTTCTGCCGCTTTGAGCTGGGCCATCTGGTTGCCGATCACCGCTTCGAAGAAGTCTGCGCCCGGTTGGATATAGGCGCGGTTCCATAGCCAGCTTTCGCGCGGGCGAACCCAAGTGATATTGGCGGGATCAACGCCCGCTCCCAGCAGCCAGATGCCTGCATCCATGGCCGTCTTGCCCGCACCCAAAATCACGTAATGCTCGGGAAGACTGTCCGGCGTTTTCCAAAGGTCGGGCAATTCGCCGGGCGCGACAACGTCCACGCCCTCTGCAATATCAAAATTGCGCTTATGCGTTGATGGCACGCTGGTCTGGTAGAATGTGCCGTCGACCAGTTTGCGGCGAACCTTGATCTGGGTCTGCTCGCCGGAAAGGGTCGAGGCGACATGGGCAATGCCATCCTCGTCGCGGGCTTTAAATTCGCTGAGGTGGTGATAGGCGACGCGCCCCGTTGGCAGCAGCCGCATATTCATCACTTTTTCAAAGTAGGCGCTGATTTCAGGGCCACTAGCGAGCGCAGAGAAGCCGGCATTGGGGCCATGCGTGTCGATCTGTTCGCTCGGAAATTCCATCGAGTTGACGCCGTAAAAGGCGCTGGGTTGGTGCAAAGCGACGAAGGAATAGGCATCGTTCCAATGGCCGCCGGGCTTCGCGTGCTTGTCCACGAAGGTGATGTGGCAATCAGGATCTTCGTCAATCAGCGTGTCGGCAAAGGCGAGGCCAACCGCGCCAGCGCCAATGATGAGATAATCGGTTTCTTGAATCGCCACTTTGGGGGTATCCTTGGATTGGGGCGCGATGTTGGGCATTTAAGTATGCGAGCTGCAACTGAAAGGGAAGGCTTATGGTGGTGCGATCAGGTTTGGGGTTGATGCTCTTGGCTCCGGCAATATTGGTGGCTGGCTGTCAAAGCGCTGCGCCGCCGGTGGAAAGTGCATCGGCACAGGCATCATCCCCGCCCGCAATTGCACAACCGCGTTCGACCCCCGTGCCCCTTCCGCGCAAACCGGTAAGCGTTCCAAAACGGCCGCCAGCTCTGGAATATATCAAGCGGAAACTGGTTCGCAGCAATCTTGCCCAAGCGCCCAAGACGCTGACGGTTGAGGCGAGCGAAGTTCCGTCCGAACCCACGCGCATTCTCAATCGCGCCGGTGCCGAGCGATTGTTCGGCAATTCGGGCCTTACGCTCCAATGGGTTGGCTGGGACAAGCGCGGCAAGGCTTGGGTTGCAGTCGATGAGGGAGGCGTGTGGTGGCTAAGCGGCGAGCATAGGAATGAGGAGAATTCGGGCCTCAAGCTGGAAGGCTATGTCAGCGAAATTGGCGAGGACTATTTCCTCTTCAATGGCGAGATCACCATCATCGGAACTCCGGATCGAGGCCGGATGTGCGATGTGAATAAGGAATGGCGCTTTGGCATCACCCAGAACCGCAAATATTGGCGGCTGCGCGAATTTGAATGGTGCGACCGCTCGACCGACTATATCGACATTTATTTCTGAGCGATGGAGGCGCTTTGTGCGCTCCAATTATCCGGCCCCAATTATCCGCCTAATGTCATCGTCCCGTCTTCAATCGCGACATTGCCGATTTTTGAGAGATAGGATTGGCCAAGCAGCGAGATGTCGAGCCCTTCGGGAATGATAACCGCGCGCACATTCTGGCGGGTCAATCCGCCGACCTCAACCTCGTTCAAGCTAACCGGAACGCCATAGACCGCGCCGCTTGCGCCCGATCCGATATGGCGCACTTGGTCATCGCTCCATTCCAGCCCTGCTGCCACGGCATCATCCGCTGTGAGCGCGATTACGCTGGCACCGGTGTCGACCAACATCCGTACCGGCGTGCCATCGACATGAGCTTCGGCATAGAAATGTCCGTCCCACTCGCGGTTGAGTGTGTGTCCGCCAGCGTACCAATCGCTCTCTGCGTCTGTCGCCTCGCTGGCCAGAGTGTTGATTGTCTCGCCGGGAGCGTTATCCTGCGGCGAGGTCGCAACAAAGGCGCCGACACCAAGGACAGCCACTCCGAACAAGAGGAAACGGTCGAACATGCGCTTTTTTTACGCGGGCGGCCTTAACTCGGCGTAAAGGCCTGATTCTGCCGCGCCATCGCCAACATCGAGCGCGCGTGACGAGCACCGACATCATGCGGATCACCATATCCACCGCCAAGGGCTGATGCGATGGGAATATTGCGCTGGCGGGCCTGCGAAACGACATAGCAATCGCGCTTTTCCAGACCCGCATCAGATAGAGCCAGACGGCCAAGCCTATCCTCCAGATGCGGGTCAACGCCGGCCTGATAGAGCACCAGATCCGGCTCGAGATGATCCAAGATAGAAGGTAGATGATCCGAGATCGCTGCCAGATAGGCTTCATCCTCGCAGTCATCGGGCAGCGCCACATCAAGATCGGAACGCGCTTTTCGAACCGGGAAGTTCTTTTCGGCATGAACCGAGAATGTGAAGATGTCGCTGCGCCCGGCGGTCAGGCTGGCCGTGCCATCACCTTGATGGACATCCAGATCAACGATCACAATTTGTTTGGCATGACCTTCTGCGATCAATCGGTTGGAAGCGACGGCAAGATCATTGAAAACGCAATAGCCAGCGCCGGTGTCATGCAATGCGTGATGGCTTCCAGCGGCTGAATTGGCAGCATAGCCATGTTTCTGGGCGAGCAAGGCCGCGAGATAGGTTCCGCCATTGGTGTACTGGACGCGGCTGGCAATCGCAGCGGTGACGGGAAAGCCGATCCGGCGTTCTTTCTCGCGCGGCACGGTTTGGGTGAAGACTTCTTCGACATATTGCGGGCAATGGACAGCTTCCAGCCATTCGCGCGGGCAAGGATCGGGCGCGTGCTGGGTGAAGGGTTCGCCAGCTTCTCTCAAAGCTTCCATGACGAGGAAATATTTGTCGAATTTAAAGGTGCCGCTGGTCGGGCGCGGCGCCATATAATCAGCGTGATGAACAACGTGGAGCAAGTTTAGTCGCGCGCCAACTCAGTTGTCGCCATCATAGCCAGCTCTTCGTAAATCTCGTCCTCGCTACGGCTGGCGGTGTTGCGCCAGCTTTGCGCAGTTTCCGGATTGAGAATGATGCCATCATACGACGCCATGATAACCATCGGCGTGCCTTCTTGGTTTTCAAGGCCAAAGCGGCGGACGATATGCTGGTTATGCCCGTCACCTTCTTGGGGCATGCCGACATTGATGAAGACAATCTCGAAGCGTTCAGCGATCAACGCGCCAATCCGCTCGCTTTCGCTCCATCCGGCAAAGGCGCGGCTATCGTGGCACCAATTGGCGCCCAGAACGATCAGCACATTGACTTTGCGCTCCGCCGCGCGCGCAAGAGCATCATCAACCGCCGCGCTGGCGTCAATCTCGGGATTGTAAAGCCGCGCTTCGGGATAGTCGTGCTTTTCTTCGGCTTTCTCAGTTTCGTCGGTTTCGGCCTCTGGCGAAGTTTCTTCGGCGAGGGAGGATTCCAGCCCGTCAACCTCGGGCGGAGGCGGGGCAAGCATCAAAAAAAGCGCAGCCGCAAAGCTCATTCAGCAGGCTCTTTTTCGCCATGCGGATCAAAGGCGACAGCATCACCAGCCTCAATCGCGGCGGCTTTGTCCTCGACCAGCTTGACGATGTGGTCGAGCATATCTTCGCTTTCGATATGGTGGTCCTTCACGCCGGAAAGATAGACCATATGTTTCGCATTGCCGCCGCCGGTCAGGCCGATATCGGTCTCTCGCGCTTCGCCCGGGCCGTTCACAACGCAGCCCAAAACGGAGAGCGACAAGGGCGTTTTTATATGCTGGAGGCGGTCTTCCAAAGCTTCTACCGTGCGGATCACATCGAATCCTTGGCGCGAGCAGGATGGGCAGGACACCACGCGGACGCCGCGTGTGCGCAGGCCCAAAGCTTTGAGCATTTCAAAGCCAACGCGGACTTCTTCTTCCGGCTCTGCGGAAAGCGAAACGCGGATCGTGTCGCCAATCCCCGCCCACAATAGCGAGCCAATGCCGATCGAGGATTTGACCGTCCCGCCGATCAATCCGCCAGCCTCGGTAATGCCCAAATGCAGCGGACAATCCACTGCGTCCGCCAGCCCGTGATAGGCGGCGACAGCCAGGAATACGTCGGATGCTTTCACCGCAACTTTGTATTCGTGGAAATCATGGTCTTGTAGCAGCTTGATATGATCGAGCGCGCTTTCAATCAGCGCTTCGGGGCATGGCTCGCCATATTTTTCGAGCAAATCCTTCTCGAGGCTGCCCGCATTCACACCAATGCGGATCGCGCAGCCATTGGCTTTGGCGGCGCGCACCACTTCGCCCACGCGTTCGCTGCTTCCGATATTGCCGGGATTGATGCGCAAGCATGCTGCGCCAGCATCGGCGGCTTCCAGTGCCCGTTTGTAGTGAAAGTGGATGTCCGCCACGAGCGGCACGCGTGCAGCCTTGGCGATTTTCTTGAATGAAGTCGTGGCTTCTTCAGTGGGGCAGGAAACGCGGATTATGTCTGCGCCTGCATCCTCGCAGCGGCGGATCTGGTCGAGCGTCGCCACCGCATCCTCGGTCGGCGTGTTGGTCATGGTTTGAACCGTGATCGGCGCATCGCCGCCCACAGCCGTATCGCCCACCATAATCTGGCGGCTCTTGCGCCGTTCGATATCGCGCCAAGGTCTAACAGAAGCCATGGATGGGCATATAGGCGCGCTTAGATGAAGGGGCAATGACAAGTGGCAGCAATCCGGTTAGCTTGCTGGGCTTGCAACCAAGGGGGCTTTGAATGCGTGTCTTGATCCGGAATATCTGTGTTTTCATTGCAGCCTTGGCGATGCCCGTGGCGGCGCATGCTGAAGAGCCGCCTGAAGTGCTCGAAGGCTATTGGTCCTTGGTCATCCATGGCGGTGCAGGCACGATCTCGCGCGACAAAATCACAGAAGAGAAAGACGCTGAGCTGCGCGCGAAGCTGACCGAAGCTTTGGATGCAGGCGAGGCGATACTGGCCGATGGCGGCAGCGCCACCGATGCGGTGATTGCCGCGATCATGGTGCTTGAAGATGACCCTAACTTCAATGCCGGCAAGGGCGCGGTGCTGACATGGGAGGAGAGCTTCTCGCTCGATAGCTCGATCATGGAGGGCAGGACCCGCAATTCAGGCGCGGCAGCCGGTGTCAGCGCAACGAAGAACCCGATCCTTCTGGCACGCGCGGTGATGGATAACAGCCGCCATGTGCTTTTGTCGGGCGAGGGGGCAGATGTCTTCTCGCGCGAGCAAGGCCTTGAACAGGTTGATCAGGACTATTTCTCAACCCCTTCACGGGTGGAGGCGCTTGAACGGTTTAAGCAACGTATGAGCAAAGATACGCAGTCTGCTCAGCATGATGCCTTGGGGCGTGATGCACGTTTTGGCACTGTCGGCGCAGTTGCGCTCGACCAATCGGGCAATATCGCTGCGGGCACATCAACCGGCGGGATGACGGGCAAGCGTTGGGGCCGGATTGGGGACAGCCCGATCATCGGCGCGGGCACCTATGCCGACAATCGCAGCTGCGGCATTTCCGGCACTGGCACGGGCGAATATTTCATCCGTGTGGGCGTGGCGCAGGAATTTTGCACGCGGGTCCGCTTGCGCTTTCACGAAATGATGAAAGAGGCACAGGCCGAAGTGCCTTTGCGTGAAGATGGGTTCCCCAGTTACATCGTCCACGCCAGCGAATTTCTCTATCCTGCCGCAGAAGTGCAGGCCATCGCCGATGAAGTGATTGGCGAAATGGGTGCGCTCGGCGGTTCAGGCGGCGTGATCTACCTCACCCCGTGGGGTCATTCCGGCTACAGCTTCGACACGCCCGGCATGTATCGCGGGCGTGCCGATAGCTCGGGCAGAAAAAGCGTTGCTGTTTTCGCCGATGAGTAGGGTCGATGGCTAGCGTTACCAGCGGATCAGCGAAGGAACCGTAAGCCGGCCCAGCGCTGCCATTATCGCAACCGGCGCAACATGGGCGATGCCAAGGTGTCCGACTGAGTCCAGCGGGCATGACAGGCCGTAAGCCGCCGTGCCGATCGCACCTGCTGCAAGGCCAGTCATCCAGCCGCCCAGATTGGTCGAAACGGGCGCACCGCGGCGCAGCCACAGCACGATGCTTGCAGCGACCAGACCTGATGCGATCAGCGAATTGCGGATGCACATCCAGGCAAGCGAACCAGTCATTCCGTGGTCATGGCCTTGCGCGCCATGGGTGTCGGACAAGACCGCGACCAGAGCCGTTAGGGGAAGGATGGCGAGCATTGCGCTCGCCCAGCGCGGCGCGTCATAGCGATTGCCGACTTTGGGGCTGGCCATGGTGATGACAGCTGTCGCGGCGGCGAGGCCGAGGATAAGCAGCAAGCCATTGGTCACCCAGAAGAAGGGAGCAGCCTCTCCTTCGAACATGCCGAACCAGAAACCTTTGACCAGAACCACGCCCAGTCCGGTCAGCAAGGTTGCTGCGCCGACAACAAGCGCTCCGTCGCGAAAGCGCATGGCGCGCACAGGCGTTAGGCCTTCGGTCAGATCGGCGATCAGGGAATCGCGGTTTTTGCGGGAGTTAGGAGAGTTCATCTAGTCGGCTTTCTCAACGAGCGCGGACAGTTTCTTCAGTCCGCGATGGATATTCACTTTGACCAGGCTTTCGCTCTGGCCGGTTCTTTCAGCAGCTTCGCGGATCGAAAGACCTTCGATCTTCACAAGCTCGATCACTTCGGATTGCTTGGCGGGCAGATTGACAAAAAGGCGTTCGAGGCTGACGCGGGCTTCGACCACATCCTCCTCGCTATCGACCGAGGCATCGCCATCTTCGAGCAGGTCAGCCTCATGCTTATAAACTTTGCGCAAATGGTCGATCCACCGGTACCGCGCGATGGCTGAAAGCCAGGGCAGGAACGGACGATCCGGATCATAGGTCGAGCGCTTATTGTGCAGCGCCATCATCACATCTTGCACCAGATCATCGAGCTGATGCGGAGGGACGCGGCGCCGGAAATAGCGCTCGAGCCACATGCCGGCTTCTGCCAGCAGCACATTATAGGCGGCTTTATCGCCTTTCTGTGATGCCGCCATCAGGCGCGCTAGGGTGGCTTCATCGGCAATCATTGTCTGCCTCTCATTTCGCTCGGGCGAGACCAGCAAGCTGGTCTACTGAAAAGATCCCGCCACCGCGAGCGATCACAATCGCTGCCAGTGCTGTCCACATGATGTGGACGCTCCACCAGGCATCGGGAAACACGAAGAACTGGATCACCAATGTCATAACCAGCAATCCAGCGGAGGCAAAGCGCGAAGCAAGGCCAAGGAATAGCAGGATGGGCAGGAAAAACTCGGCATAGACAGTCATCGGCACAGCGATATCAGGTGCAATCGGCAGGCCGGAAAACTCGTTTTCAAAGATGAGGTATTGCACCTCATCAATTTCGAGCCAGCTGCTTTCTGTTACCTTGGTGCGGCCAGACCTCCAGAACTGTGCGGCCAAGGCCACGCGGGCGAAGAGCAGCGCGAGCCCTTCAGATACCGAACCTGACAATAGGCCGGTTATGCGATCATAAAGTGCTATCACGCTGCTCATAATTCACCTCTTCCGTTTGGCTGGCACGGTCAGCTTAGCGCTTGACCGGTGACAGCGAGCCATTGCCTTTGGGGGTCTTGATCGAAGCGCAAGTGCCCTTCTTCACGTAAGTCCAGGCATTGCCCTGATAGTCGCGGGTGGATGTGCCGGCGCATGATGTGCCAGGACCGGCAGCGCAGTCATTCTTGCCTGCTTTTGAAACGCCGTAGCATTTCTCTTTCGGCGCGCTTTGGGCTGCAACAGGTGTGGCAGCAAGGCCAGCGGCAACGCCAGCAGTCATGGCCAGTCCAGCGATCTGGGTAAGGGTCTTGGTGTTCATCGTAACTCTCCAATAAGGGGCCAAATCCGTGGGGGAATTTGGGAGGGTGGTTCATCTTTGCCCCTGCATGATTGCCTGAGCTGTCTGGTCATTCGCCCGAATGTCCCAGCCGGTTACAAAGCTCTGCATTTTTTTCTGAGCGCGAGTGTTTTGTAACCACCTGCTCTTGCTGTGCGAACCAGTGAGCAATCGCGTCGCAATTAAGAAGCATGCGCGCGCGAAGGCTGACAAAGGAAGCACTCAAATGGCGCACTCAATTAAACCCTTCGGTGGTTTTGGCCTTGGCCTCAGACGCCAGCATTTTGCTGATTTTCTTGATGGCGATGTGCCGGTCGATTTCGTCGAGGTGATTAGCGAGAACTATATGGTCGAGGGCGGGCGGATGTTGCGCGTCCTCGACCAAGTGCGCGAAAAGCATCCGGTCATCATCCACGGCGTCTCTATGTCGATCGGCTCTGCGCATGGTCTTGATACGGACTATTTGGCGAAGCTGAAGCGGTTGGAGCAGCGGGTCGATCCCTTGTGGGTGTCCGACCATTTGTGCTGGACGCGCACATCAGCGCATAACAGCCATGATTTGCTGCCGCTCCCACTGACCGCAGAAGCGCTGGATGTGGTGTGCGGCAATATTGATCAGGCGCAACACGCGCTGGGCCGCGCGATGCTGTTTGAAAACCCATCGAGCTATCTCACCTTTCCCGAAGATGAGCTGACGGAGTGGGAATTCCTTACCGAAATGACCCGCCGCACGGGCTGCTATTTGCTGCTCGATGTGAACAATATCTATGTCAGCGCGCAGAACCATGGCTTTAGCGCTCGCGAATATCTGGCCGGATTGTCGCTCGACCGCGTGCGCCAGATCCACCTTGCTGGCCATACGCCGCCGCAAGAAGGCAGCGGTATCCGGATCGACACGCATGACCATGATGTGTGTGATGAGGTTTGGGAATTGTATGCTGAGGTTTGCCGAATGCTTGATACCGCCAAGACGCCGGTCGCAACCATGATAGAGCGCGACGGCAATATCCCGCCAATCGCCGAAGTGCTGACTGAACTCGACAATGCCCGCGGCATTGCTGGCGAAGTGCTGGAGCTGGCCTGATGGAGCTTTCTGACCTGCAATCTGCATTCATGGCGAACATTCTCGATGATGCGAGCGCGCTTCCGGCGGGATGGGGCACGCGCCATGAAGCAGGGCTATCGATTTATCGCGGCAATTACCGCAATGCTGTGATCGAAGCTTTGCGCGACAGTTTCACCAAGACGCGCGAGTGGACAGGAGAGGCACCGTTCAAACAGGCTGCGATCAATCATGTCATCGCCAAACCCACTGCCAGTTGGACGATTGACGATGCGGGAGAGGGCTTTGATGCAACTTGCGAAGGCTTCTTCAGCAATGCGCCCGAAGTGGCAGAGCTGGCATGGCTTGAATGGGTGATGTTGGCGGCGTCCAGCGCCCCTGAAACGCAGCCGATTTCGCTGACGCAATTTGGCGAGATCACCAGCGCATTTGCCGAGGAGGATTGGCTCCAGCTGCGGATTGGACTGATCCCTGATCTTCACATGCGTTTTGTCAGCCATGATCTGCATGCGATCTGGACAGTTGAAGCGGGTGAGCGCCCGGCCATTGATCTTGAAGAGCAGCGCGGCGTGCTCGTTTGGCGCGAGGATGAGCGCCCTATTTTCCAGATGGTCGAGCCGGATGAAATTGTGGCCCTGCAAATGCTTCAATCGGGCAAGGGCTATGGCGAGGTTTGTCTGGCACTGGCCGGCGATGATCCCACGCCTGATGACGCGCAAGCGGCCGCAATGCGCGCTGGCGGGCTGCTAGGGCGCTGGGTGCAAGAAGGCTTTGTTCTTGGCCTCAATCCCTAAAGCCAAGAAGCCTTGACTTGAGCGGCAAACTCTCCTGAACTCAGATCAGGGGAGCGATCATGACCAGCAACGAATTGTTTGAACTGCGCAGCGCAAAGCCAAGCTTGATGATGCGGCTGGTGGAATGGGGGCTCAAACGCCAACCCAAGATTTTCCCACAAACTGCCGAGGCGACCCGCGAATATCTCGCCAATCGCGAACTGCCAAACGATGCACCCTTGCCAGAGAAATTCGAACGCAGTTTCGATATCGAGCGCTTTGAGCTTAAGGGGCAGGAATGCGTTACCTTTCACCCCAAGAGCGGCAAGGGGCTGAATCATATCCTCTATTTTCATGGCGGCGGATTCACTCTGCCCCTGCATGAGGTGCATTGGCCCTATATTGCCAATCTGGTTGAGAAGACCGGCTCCAGCGTCACCGTTGCGCTCTATGATCTGGTGCCCGAAGCGCCTTACACCAATGCCGAAGCGTTGGCCGATGCAGCGTTTGACCGGATTGCAGAGGATTGGGAGCCAGCGCGCATCATCGCTGCTGGTGACAGCGCGGGCGGGCATATGGCGCTCAATCTGGCGCTGCGGCGCAAGAAAGCGGGCAAGGCGCAACCCGGCCGGCTGTTGCTGCTATCTCCATGGCTCGATCTGAGCATGACTGACGAGGCCGCGCGCGCGGTTGAGCCAAAGGACATAATGCTCAAGATCGACCCGATCCGGGTGATGGGGCAAGCTTGGGCGGGCAAGCGCGATCCCGCCTCGCCGCAATGCTCCCCGCTTTTTGCTGACATTAAAGACCTGCCGCCGACCCGCATCTTTCAGGGGCGCCACGATCTTTTCGTGGTCGATTGCCGCAACTTCATGGCGCGCGCGAAAGAAGCCGGTGCGCCGGTCACACTCTACGAATATGCAGGAGCACCGCATGTCTTTATGCTGGTGCCCTACACTCGCGAGGCGAAGGATGTGATGGCGCTGGTGCGCGAGTTTTTGGACGAATGAGCTAAACGGCGAAAGTCTCGCCGATCATCTCCTCGCTCAGGCTCCACAAAGCTTCGGCGGTGTCTTCGTCGAGCGCGTAAGAGCGCACGCCGCCATTGGGGTCCTCATCATCGGTTTCGGCGATGTGACAATCCTCAAGATAGGTGCCGCCCTTTCCGGCAATCTCTGGCGCAGTGGCCGCCCAGCACGATGTCGCCGCGCCTTGCGGAATGGTCTTGAAGACGAAGTTTCCGCCCGAGCTTTCCTGAATGCGCTTGATGAGGTTGGCCGTCATTTCTTCGGTGAGATGACGCCCGAGATTGGTTTGAATGCCGCCGGGATGAACCGCGAAAACATTGATGTCATCGAGCCTTTTATTGAGCGCGACAGAGAACAGGACATTGGCAGTTTTGGACTGGCCATAACTTGCCCATGGCTCATATTCGCGGTTGTCGAAATTCACATCATCCAAATGCACCCCATCACTATGGTGCGCGCGGCTGGAGAGATTAACGATGCGTTTGGCCGCGCCTTTCTTGACCAGAGGCAGCAGCTGATTGGTCAGCGCAAAATGCCCCAAATGATTGGTGCCGAATTGCATTTCGAAACCGTCAGCGGTTTGCCCTTTCGGGCAAGCCATGACGCCCGCATTGTTGATGAGCAGGTCGATCTTTTCAAAGCGCTCTTTCGCCTCGGCCCCGCATTGGCGCACGCTATCGAGCGAGGCCAGATCGACGCGGATAGTCTCGACAAGTTCGCTACCGGTTTCTGCGCGAATGGCCGCTGCGGCCTCGTCCAGCTTAGACTGGTCTCGAGCAGCCAGCACAACATGCGCGCCCTTGGCCGCCATCGCGCGCGCGGTTTCCTGACCCAAGCCCGATGCACCGCCAGTGATAAAGGCGGTCTGTCCGCTAAGATCATGCGCTGCCAGCACTTGGTCGGTTGTCGATTGTGCGTCAAATTCGCTCATGCTTGTTTCCTCTCCATGTCCCCGCGCCCAACAAAAAGGGCGCCGAAGGATTATCCCTCAGCGCCCTATCTTGGCTCAGCTTTGCTGCAAGAGCAAAGCCAATTTTACTAGCTCTTACTTGATTTTGTCGAGCTGTTTGGCGGCCCATTCGCGGCCACCCAGACCAAAGGCCAAAGCGCCAGCGACGCTCATGCCGATCACAATCGCGCTGAACGCGGTTTGCGTGATCATTTCACCAACGCCGGTGAAGTTGAGGCCCATGAAGGTGAACAGGACGATCGTGGCATATTTCACGATTGTGCCGGCCATGCCGCCTTCGCTGGCGCCGCCGATCAGCTTGCCGAGCAGGTTGGCGAGCATGAAGCCAAAGCCGATAACCACTGCGCCAAAGATGACCTTGCCGCCAAGTCCAAGGACTGTGTTCACGATCGCTGTCAGCTCAGGGAAACCGAGCATCTTGGTCGCCGCAACCGCTGCGAACAGGATGATGGCAACTTGAACGATGCGGGCAATAACCGATGAGGCGGTTGTGCCTTCTGGCAGCAGATCAAGCTCTGCAACCGGACGATCAATGCCCAGACCTGCGAGCACTTCACCAAGGATATTAGCAGCGAACTTGCTGATCAGATAGCCAAGGCCAAGCAAGATGCCAGCGCCGATAACCAGCGGGATCGAGTTCATGATCATCTCGAGCATGCTGATCGCCGGGCCAGAGATGGCTTCGATCTTAAGCGCGCTCAATGCAGCGATCGCAACCGGGATGATGATCAGAACATAAACAACCGTGCCGATTGTGTTGCTGATCGTGGTGTTGCCGGTGACTTCGTCAACGCCGCCCTTGTTGGCCCATTTATCCAGATCGACAGTTTGCATCGCCGTTGTGACAATGTCCTTGACGATTTTGGCAATCATCGCGCCGATGAAGAAGATGAGACCAGCGCCGATCAGGTTCGGGATGAAGCCCATCACGTCATTCAGCAGCTCTTGGAGCGGGCCGATTGGACCTTCGAGACCCAAAGTGTTGAGCACTGCGATCAAGCCAAAGATCCAGACGATGCCGGACACAATCTTGCCCACCGATGCACCGATTGAATCGCCGCCCGATGTGTCGCGCTGAAGGAATGCGATATTGTCGACCAGCTTGGCAAAGGTCCATTTGACTGCCTTGGCCACAATCCATGTGACCAAGAGAATGCCGATGACCCAAGCGGCCTGCTCTGCATATTCCAGCACCTTCGTTTCGTCGATGCCAGGTATGGTTAAACTTCCGATTTGCATGTGAGAGAACTCCCCTTGTTGGTTGCGGCCTTTCTAGCACCCTTATTGCGTATTTTACAATCTAGGCGGGTTGTGCCGTTCCAGCCAAAACCGCATATTTGGTGATGCCGAATAAGGTGTTGAAAAACAGTGGGATAAGCAAATTTTTGGCCCCCACAGTGTGTTCCAATAATGCGGATTGAACTCTTCTGAAGTTGCTGCGTTTAACAAGAAACTCGCATAAAAACAGATGTTTGGTGCTGATTGAGTGCTCGTGGCGCACCCCACTTCTTCGATTCCGAGGATTCGGCCCAGCCCTTCGTTAAAGATTGTAAAAAGCGCAGCCGTTTTAAGCGTGTTTTTAGAAAGTTAGAGCATTAGCCCCTCAGCGCGCGGCTGTCTGTTCGGCTGGATTCTCCCATCCTTCACACTTGCCAGCCTTACCTCTCTCCCAACTCGCAGTCGCGCGCTAACTCGCTTGCAACAGCCTTAAGAGTATTTGTCAGCCTTGCGCTTGCCGAAGCGCATGTCGCCTTCGAGCTTGGCTCTCAATTGTGCGTAGAAGGCTTCAAGGAACGCGCGCTCATCCCCAGCGCCCGGGTTCCAGCCGATCTTGTGGCAGATCGTGCCATGCACGGCGACCAGCGATTCATATTTGTCATCGCGCAGAACCCGCTCGAGCGTTTGCAGCTCGTGCTCGCCGTAAATGCCCAGCTCTTCATCGCCGAACTGATATTTGGCACCGGTGACACCGCTGGTGCCGTGAGCGGCCCCTTGGGTCGACATCGTATCGGCCAGTTTCAAACGCGGTGCTTCGACCACCCATGTGCCAGCGATCATGTCGCCTGCGCGCAAAGCGTCTTTGTTAAAGAAGGGGAAGGCGCAAAAAACGCAGAACCATATGGCGGCGGCCCAACCCATGTTCCCGCCCTCGCCTGCGAGCACGACAAACAGGAAGACAATCGGATAGAGCGCTTCGATATCGCGGATCAGATTGCGGGCAATGATTGCTTCTGCGGTCAGCCTGCCGCCATCGCGTGCGGCAACCCTGAGGCCGACAATGCGCTTTCCCGGAGTTGCGCCGCGCGGGCTCAATTCAAATGCGAAGAAGTATGCGTACCAGCCGACAAACGAGACAAGCGTGTAGAGAATGACGATGAATTCCGCCGCGCCAGTGACTCCATCCTCTGTGCCAGACAATGTGTCTTCGAAGGTGGTCGAAAACAGCACAGCCATCAGGATCCAGAACACCACTTGCGCGAAGAAATAGATCATGATGTCGAGCATGTACGCGCCGACACGCGAACCGCGCGATCCCACTGTGATCGGCAGGCTAATACCTTCGGGCGTGACCATCTTGCGCCGGCGTTTGTCGTTATAGATTACAGCAGAAGTTGATGCTGCGATCATGCCTCTGCCCCGTCATCAGCTGGTCGATAAGCAAAGAAGTAGGCAAGCCAGAAGAGCAGCATAGTGCCGCCGATCAGCAGCCGGTCAAGCTCTCCATCGACCAATTGGCGCGGGAATGCTTCGAGCAGGGCGGCGGTGAACATCATGATGACCACGCCGACCATGACCATTGCGCCACGCTTGCCGCTGGCGGCCATTGCGCCAAGAATAGTGTCATTGCCGGGGAAGGCCATTGATCGGCCAATATGCATGCCCGCCGCGCCTGATAGCAGAATGGCAAACAATTCGGTCGTGCCGTGAACCGAAAGCCAGGCGACGATCTCTAGCGTCAGGCCCTGACCTGCGAAAAGCCACAGGAATGCGCCGAGCATCGCAAAGTTCAAGACCATTAGCATCATAGATGGCAGGCCAAAGGCAAAACCCAGCGCAAAGGCAAGGATCGAAATGCCAGCATTATGGCTGAACAATTGGGCCGCGAAGCTCGACAGGCCCGCCGCGCTTTCCTCCACCTTTACCGTTTCCAGCAAGGCTTCCCTGCTTGCGCCCGGAACGCGCGGATCGCCGGGGCTGGCAGGTGCAAGCCGGTAAAACCACTCAGGGCTTTGAGCGCAAAGCAACCATCCAACAATCGTTGAGGGCACGCAGACAAATAGCGTGATGCATATGTCTAGCCAGATCGACCTTACCGCGTGGCTCCACCCGCCAAACAGGAAAGAGCGCAACCAGCCAAAGAAGCCCTTGCGCGGTCCATAGACCTGGAACCAAGCGCGCTGAACCAATTGCTCCAGATAGTGGAGCGTTGCCGCATCGAGCGAAGTTTCGCGCGCGACCGACAAGCTTGAGGCAGCGGTTCGATAAAGCGCGGGTAGGGCCAGCAAATCCTCATCAGATAGCGAACGCACGCGGCCTTGCTCCATCCGCTTGAGGATGAATTCAAGTCGCGTCCATTCCCCCTCGCGCTCCAGACGGAAACGGTCGGATCGCAGGGAAGCCTTGGCGATGTCAGCGGGCGCTTCGGGGTCCTTGGGGCCGACCCAACCCTTAATCTTTTCAGCCATAGTTGGAGTCGGTTGTTTAGCAGCGATGCTGGCGGTGTTCTCGCTCATCCGATGGCCTCCTGCTGCTTGATCTCGAAATATTTGTCGATCAATTGATAGCCAATCCTGTCCCAAGGGGCCTCGATCACGTCCACACCCAATGCGCGCAGGCGCTGGAGCACGATGGCGCGCTGATGGGCCAGGCTGCCAGCGGTAACACTGCGGGCGATCTGGCTGATATCGTCTGGCTGCGCATCGATCAGCACTTCCAGCTCGCTATCGGCAATTGTTACGAACAGCACCAAATGCCGGTCAACCAGCCTGCCAATGCTTTCGACCATTAGCTCTGCCGCTGTCGGATCGGTAAAGTCGGAGAATAAAACAATCAGCGAGCGGCGCTTGAGACGGGCAGTCAATGTCGCCAATGCAAGCGTGAAATTGGGCTCTGCCGCATGATAGTCGAGACCTGCTGCAGCCGATTGCAAGCGGTGGAAAGCGCGGGCATCATTGACGAAAGGTGTGATGACATCGGGCTTTTGCGCAAAGCCATAGAGTGCGACCTTATCGCCGCCTTTCAGCGCGACATAGGCTGAGGTGAGCGCAGCGGAAACCGCGCGGTCAATCCGCGGTAAGCCATCAACAGGCTCGCACATCGCCTGCCCACAATCAAAAGCGAAAACGATCTGATTGTTGCGCTCGCTTTCATTCTCACGGGCGTAGAGTTTGGTGTGGCGCGCGCTGGCTTTCCAATCGATCCGCCGCCGGTCCATGCCCGGCTCATACTCGCTCAAGGCTTCGAACTGCGTGCCTTCACCCCTGATCCGACGCGCAATCAGGCCGAACTGGGCATCACGCAGGAATGTCTGCAATTCGGGCGAGCGCACGGGCGAAAGGTCAGGCCAAATCCGCACTTCATCGTCAGCCTCGCGCACCGATTGCCTTGCGCCAAGTCCCAATGGCCCGCTCCATTGCAGCCAGCTGCGCTTGATGACAGCCGTACCGCGCCGCACCGGCACAGAGTCGAACACGCCTTCAAATCCGCGCGAGCCATCGCTGGTCTCCCCAGTTCGGCTCAATTGGACAAAGCCGCGCCCTTCCTCGCCCAAGCGCGGGTCAAATTCAAACGCGCCGGAAACATCGCTGCTGACCCCTTGGCCCAAAACGCTGCGCATGGTGAGAGGAGTGTTGGCACCCAACTCGGTATCGTGGGGCGCAGAAATGTCCCAATCATCGAGCCTGCCAGCAAGCAAAGCGTCGAGCACGATCAGCACGATCAATGCCGCCACTGCGGCAGGCGCAACGATCCATGCGCCGGGCGCGGTTGCCGCAATCAGCACAGCAATCGGTGCTGCGGCGGCAATCGCCCAAGTGGCCCTTTTGGTGGGAACGATGGGAAAGTTGAAGCGCATGGGTTTAGCGCGGCGCCTCGGTGCTTTCGATCAGTTCGCTGACCAATGCTTCCAGATCGCGGCCTTCGATTTCGGCAGCAGGGCTGAGCGTCAAACGGTGGCGCAGAACCGGAATGGCGAGCGCTTTCACATCATCGGGAATGACGTAAGCGCGCCCTTGCAAGGCAGCGCGTGCGCGGGCGGCATTGGCCAGCAGAACGGCAGCGCGCGGACTTGCTCCGACTGACAATTCCGCATGCTCGCGCGTGGCCCGCACCAGCCGCACGACATAGTCCACGATCTCTTGCGCGACGGTCACTTCATCAACCGCACCGCTGGCTGCCACCAATGTCTTGATATTGGACACGGCGGTAACGCCCAATTCTGCGGGACGCGGCGGCCCTTGGCGTTGGCCAAAGCGTGCGACAATGGCACCTTCTTCGGCCTCATCGGGATAAGGCACCAGCAGCTTGAAGAGGAAACGGTCGAGCTGCGCTTCGGGAAGCGGATAGACGCCTTGGTTCTCAATCGGGTTTTGCGTTGCGACCACCATGAATTTTTCGGGCAGGGCATGAGTCTCGCCATCCAAAGTGACGCGCCGTTCCTGCATAGCTTCGAGCAGGGCGGCCTGTGTCTTGGGCGGGGTGCGGTTGATCTCGTCAGCCAGCAGCAATTCGCAGAAGATCGGCCCGCGCGTCAGCGTGAATTCACTGGTCTGGAAATTGAACAGGTTTGAACCGAGAATATCACCCGGCAAAAGGTCGGGCGTGAACTGGATGCGTCCGTATTCAAGACCCAATGCGGTTGCAAAACTCTGCGCTAGGAATGTCTTCGCCGTTCCGGGCGGCCCTTCGAGCAGCACATGCCCTTCGCTCACCATAGCAATCAGCAATTGATCGATCATCGCATCTTGCCCGACGATAGCTTTGCCCACCTCGGCTTTGATCGATGCGGCGAGATCGCGCAATTCGGCTAGATTCATGCTCATTGTTTCAATGTCCTCTCAAGCTCTTTGAGCGCTTGGGCTGCGCGCAATATGTCGGTTTGGCTGCGCGCTGCCCGCAAGGCATTGGCACGCTGGGTAAAATTGGGTTCGCCGGGCAGGCGGTTTGCGATCGCTTCGTCCAAGGCCTCACTATCGCGCGAATAGACCCCCACCGCTTGGCGCGCGCGCTGGGCACTCAATTCAATATAGGGATCAGCAAGCAGACCGAAACGCTTGGCCCTAACGATCAGTCCCGCGCCATTAGCGACAAGGCGCTGTTTGCCGAACGCGATGGCGGGACCTTGCGAAACAGGCGGCCCAAAGCGTTTGAACGCGCGCCAGCCGATCACCAGCAAAACGGCGATCAGGCACAAGGTTGCAGCGAGAAAAGGCGGGCGGAAAGCGAGAGTAAGCAGGTTTGTCTGGTCGCCCAGACCGTTGAGCGTCAGGTCAAAAACCACTTCCGAACCATCATCATATCCAATGTCGCTGATCAGTTCGAGCGCAAGCCGGGCGCGCTGTTCATCCGCCATGCCGTAATTGTTCATCAGATCCGGCTCGGTCACAAAGACAACGGCATAGCCATCATTGTAAAAATCGCTGTCCTCCTCGCCCCACACGGAGATTGCGATGGGGCGCCCAGTGCCATCCTCGACCAAAGTTCGATTGGTCGTCTTCTCCTCGGCGTAATTGATCTTGCCGGTCGGCAAAGTGCCAGCGATCTCATAGCCTTCAAAATCGGCGCGCTGATCGTTTTTGAGTTCGTCGCTGCTGACTTTGAAGCCAAAGGGTGCCGGCAAATCCTCCGTCCAGCTGGGGCTTTGGTGGCCCATCAGTTTCACCCAGCCGCGCTTCACCTCGCCTTCGAGTTCATCAGGCAAGTTTTGGGGAACGGGCGCGGTCCACCATTTCGGCAGAATGATAAGGGTTGGCCCCTGGAATTTGCGCTCGTCCAGCAGCTCCGCAAACTCTTCAGCATCGGTGAAGGTCGTGGGAGTTAAAACCAGCAAATCATAGGTTTCCAAATCGGACGGCGAACGCGAAACCAAAACATCAGAGCCATTGCTTTCCAGCAGGTTCACCAGGCCAGAATAGCCATTGAGACTGTTCGATGCGGCATGGGCTGCGCCATTATTGTCATCCTGCCCGGTGTCGCCCACGGCAATGAAATAGAGCAAGGCGATGAAGGCGACAAAGCCGACCACGACCATCGCCAGCAAGGTGCGCGGATTGAACGGATTGCCCTGTTGGCCGGTGGGTGCGGCTGTCTGGAATGCGCTGCTCATATCATCGATGCCCTCAGCGATGTAGCGGCAAAATCGGCATAGGCTGCGCGTGCAGCTTCCCAATCATCCTTGCCCAATGGGCGCAGCGCAAACAGGCTCTGCTCAACCCGCTCAGCGATAATCCGGAACGTCTCGCGCGCTTTGCTTGGCAAGGCTTCGATCGCAGTTAGTTCGCGCGCCGTGCTCGACGGTTCAACCCAATCGGGCTTGGCATCGGACATATGCGACACGCTGCGCTGCAAAAGCAGATGGGTGGCCTCGTCATATTTGCCTTGCGCTGCCAGCCGGTCGGCATCTTCGAGCAGAGCAGCGCTTTGCTCGGCATCGGGCTGCCATTCCATCTCGGCCTCTTCGTAAACCGTGCGGTCGCCGCGCGGCTCCAAATAGGGCTCGATCAGACGGTAGAGTATAAACAGCACGAGCAGGATCGCGACGGCCAGCAACACCCATTTCAACACGGGCCAAATTGACGGAAACCAGCTGAACGCATCGCCTAAAGCGGAGAACAAATCAGCCAAGGCTTCTTCAATAAAGCTGGGTTCGCGCGGGGGTTGTTCGGGTATTTCTACAGGAGAGAATTGGATATTCTCATCGCCGCGCAGATCGTTCCAGTTGTCGCTGAAATCGCTTGGGGACGCCTCTTGCTCCGCCGGTTCAATAGTGCTGCTGGCTGGCCCCGTGGTCATCGCTCATGTTGGTGGCACGGTGCAAAAAGATACGCAACCGAAACCGCCACTATTGTTGCGCTTTTTCTTTGGCTCAGCCCCGGCTGCGGGCTTGCGCATAAGTTCCCAGCACGCGCACTTCTTTTGAATGGAAGGCGAGTTCTTCCAAAGCGCGGTCAACCGCTGGATCACCGGGTGAGCCAACAATATCGGCATAAAACATGGTGGCGGAAAAGCTGGTGCCCTTCTGATAGCTTTCCAGCTTGGTCATATTGACGCCATTGGTCGCAAACCCGCCCATCGCTTTGTAGAGCGCGGCGGGAATGTTCTTCACCTCGAAAATGAAGGTCGTGATAGGGGTTGCATCGCCCAGCGTATTGGGAGCCAGCGGTTCGGCAGCGCAAATGACAAAGCGGGTCATATTGTCATGCGCATCCTCCACATTGTTTTCCGCAATCTCCAGCCCGTAAAGTTCCGCTGCAATCGGCGGCGAGATCGAGGCAATGGTGGGGTCGCCTTTCTCCGCGACATAGGCGGCGGAACCGGCCGTATCGGCATAGCTTAGCGGGACAATGCCGCGTTCGCGCAGGAAGACGCGCGACTGGCCGAGCGCTTGCGGATGGCTGTAAGCTTCCTTGAACGGACCCTTCCCAACGCCCATCAGCGCATGATTGATCGGCATGAAATATTCGCCGACAATATGCAGTCCGCTTTCCGGCAGCAGAAAGTGAATGTCG
>CALLIO010000255.1 GCA_938009055.1 uncultured Altererythrobacter sp. | reverse complement strand
TCCTCGAGCGCAGCGAAGCTTTGCAGCAAGCGCGCCCTGCGCAAACGGGCGGGGTTGAGGATGTAAAGTCCTCTGCGCCAACCGGTGTTCCGCAGGCCAACGGCCCCTTGGGCGATTTTGCCGATACGCTGAGCGGCGCGGTTGATAATGTCAGCGCGATCCAGAAGCGCTCCAGCGATATGGCGGCCGCCTATGAACGCGGCGAAGTGACCGACGTGACGCAAGTTATGCTGGCGCGTCAGGAATCGAGCGTCGCCTTCGAAGCTACCTTGCAAGTGCGCAACAAATTGCTCTCCGCCTATCAAGAAATCATGCGGATGGGAGGTTAGATAGATGGCCGAAGCCACACTTCCTTCTGCGCCTGCCACCGGCGGGCCAGGCATTCCGCTCGATTTGGGCGAGCCCAGCTGGTCGCAGCGCTTTTCCGCTTTCATCAGCCAGCCAGCCGTGCGCCGCGCGCTGCCAGCATTGGGCGCGTTCGGCGCGATTGTGATTGCGGGTCTTGCCTATCTGGCCATCGCATCCGGTCCCAGCCGCGTGCTCTATTCCGACCTTACCGATAGCGAGCGAGCGCAGGTTGCACAGGCGCTTGATAGCGCAGGGATAGCCTATGAAATCGATGCTGCCACGGGCCGCGTCAGCGTGGCGGAAGACGATGTCTATCGCGCGCGGATGCAAGTGGCGAGCACGACGGGAATGGCAACGCCGCAATCGGCCACCGATATGCTCGATTCGATCCCCATGGGCGCAAGCCGCACTATGGAAGGCGAGCGGTTGCGCCTGGCGCGCGAGCGCGAGTTGACGATGACTATCCAAGAGATCGACGGCATCAAGTCGGTCCGCGTCCATCTGGCTACGCCGGAACGATCAGTCTTTGTCCGCGATAACAGTCCGGCCAGCGCCTCTGTCATGGTGCGCCTTGCGCGCGGGGGTTCGCTGGGTTCCGATCAAGTCAATGCTATCGTCAATCTGGTCGCTGGCTCTGTGCCCGGCCTCAGTCCCCAATCGGTGCGCGTGGTCGATCAGAACGGACGTTTGCTCTCGACAGAAAGCGACAGCGTGCATGATGGATTGATGCTCCAGCGCGAGTTCGAAGCCAAATTGCGCGAACAAGTCTCGCAATTGCTGGTGCCGATGCTGGGCGAGGGGAATTTCTCCACCGAAGTGCAGGTTGCGCTTGAGCAAAGCGAGACAACCTCTGCGCGTGAAACCTATGAACCCGAAGGTGTTGTGCGTTCCGAAAGCGAGATGAGCGCAACGAGGCGGACAGGAAATGATGCCGCTGGCGGTGTGCCCGGTGTGCTTGCCAATACGCCGCCGCCGCCCGCTGATCTGGTCGAGGAAGCACCCGATCCCGAAGGCGAGGGGGCCGGTGCTGATCCCAACCCCCCGACCGATAGCGAAACAAGCGCGCGCCGCCAGTATGAGCTGGGCCGCGAGGTGGCGGTTACAACCGCGCCGTCTGGCCGACTGACGCGACTTTCAGTTGCTGTTGCGGTCGATGCCGAAGCCTTGGCTGCGCTCGCCCCAGCGGACGAGGAAAAGCTGCAAGAGCTGATTTCTGCCGCTGTTGGAGCAGATGAAGCGCGCGGCGATGTGGTCACAGTGATGGCCAGCGCTTTTGATGAAGTTACTGCCGAAGACCCTGCCTTTTACGAGGCATGGTGGTTCGATTTGGCGGTGCGTTACGGCGGGGCATTCCTCGCGCTGATCCTGCTTCTCTTCTTTGGAGTTCGTCCCTTGCTCAAACGGCTAAAACAGCCTGATGCGGCAAAGGATGATGATGAGGAAGAAGACGATGAGAATGTCGATGATGACGAGGACGCAGATGGGGAGGATGACGCATCCAGCGATGCTGCTGCGGGCGATGCTCCCATCATGCTAAGCAGCGCCGATTCCGCTGCTCAGGTTGATCTCGCGCGGCAATTGGCAGCTTCGCAACCCGACCGCGCGGTGGCCGCTTTGCAGCGCATGTTGGCTGCCCCTCCACCCCAAGCAGAAGAAGAGGCTGATCCGGCGACATGAGCGCTCTATCCGATCTTTCCGGCCCGCAGGCTGCAGCGGTATTTATGATGCTGCTCGAAGACACAGATGCCGCGCGCCTCTTGGCGCATCTGGAGCCTGATGAGCTGGCCGAAGTGGGCGCGACCATGTGCGAGCTTGGCGATATTGACCAAAGCCAGATCCAGTCAGCAATCGGCGCATTCGTGGCAGAGGCTGACCGGGATATTATCCCCTCGCGCGGGCGCAGCGATCAGGTACGCGGGCTGCTTGGCCATGCCTTGGGCGAGGTCAAAGCGGAAAGCATGATGCAGCGCATCGTGACTGACAATAAGCCGCGCTCGCTCGAAATCGCGCGCTGGCTGGTGCCAGAGGTGACCGTTAAGTTGATCGAGAAGGAGCACCCGCAAGTCATCTCGGTCTTGCTCTTGATGCTCGAGCCGGAAAATGCGGCGGCCGTGCTCGCTTTGCTGGAAGAAGACTTGCAGCCCAAGGTTGTTGAACGGATCGCGCGGCTTGGCCCGGTAAACTCGTCGGCGATCACAATGCTCGACCAATTGCTCAGCACGCAAATCCAAGCGCAATTCGGATCCTCGGCATTGATGCTGGGCGGTCCGCGCGATGCTGCCAATCTCATTAATCTGGCTGCTGGCGATACGGCCAAGCGCGTGCTCCCCGTCATTGAGGAGGTGAATGCAGAGCTTGCCGCCATAATCGAAAGCGAGATGTTCACGTTTGAAATGCTGTTTGACCTTGAGCCATTGGCGATGGGCAGGCTGCTGCGCGATGTTGACAATGAAGCGCTTGTCGATGCGCTCAAAGGTTTGCCCGAAGATCAGCGCGATCCATTCTTCAGCGCCATGTCCAGCCGCGCGGCTGATGGCGTGAAAGACGAGATCGAGCTTCGTGGTCGCTTGAAACGCGAGGATGTCGAGGCGGCGCAGAAATCCATCGTTGAGATCGCGCGCAACCTGGCCGACCAGGGCGAGATTGCGATTGGTTCAGGCGGTGACGATTTTGTCTGATCACATTCTTGCAGAGATCGCCAATGCGCCTGCGCACGGTGTCGAAACGCTGATCGAGGCCAAGCCAGAGAGCGCAAAGCCCCATTGGTTCGATGGGCTATGCGCGCCGAGCAGCGGATTTGCGCAAGGGCTTCCGACCCGCGCATTGCTGGATGAGCAAGCTAATGATGAGCCTGATCAGCCAACAGCCAATCTCCAGCTAGACAACGCCTTTGCCAAGGGCGTGGAAGCAGGGCGCGCTGCCGCTCAGGAAGAATTGGCGGAAAGGGAGCGCTCGGCGCGCGAATTGCGCTTGCGATTTGGCGGGCTTGATAAGGCCGCGCTCGATGCGATGGAGGCAGCATTGTCGGCGACCGTGCTCAGCCTGTGCGAGCAATTGTTTGGCACGATGGCGCGCGATGAAACGGCTTTCAATCAGCGATGCCGACAAGCGGCTGCGCGATTGGGCGAAGCCGCGGCGGGGTGCGCGCTGCACCTCAACCCGCAAGACGTGCCCTTGCTTGCTCCTGAGCTTCCGGAAAAGTGGCGGATTGTCGAAGATGAAATGCTTGAGCGCGGAAGCTTGCTGTTTGAAAGCGCAGATGGCTCAATCAGCGATGGACCGGCGCAATGGCGCGCAGCCATTGCCGAGGCAATTGGAGCATCGGATCAGCTGGCTGCGCCGGAAAACCCGCTGATATGATCGCGGAAATTGAGCTCGAACTCACCCGCATGCGTGGGGCCAAGATACACCGCGGTCCCTATCAATCGGGCCGCGTTGTCGGCTGCGATGGCGGATTAGTCGAAGTGTCCGGCTTGCCGGTTCCGATCGGAACATTGTGCAAGATTCAAAGCGATGCTGGTCAGGAGAATGCGCTTGCCGAAGTAATCGGTTTTCGCGGAGGTCATTCGCTGATGCTCTTGCTGGGCGATACAGTCATGCTGCGACCGGGCGCATTGGTGCGCGCGCAAGGTGAGCCGGGGACGGTAAGGGTAGGGCCGGCATTGCTGGGCCGCGCGGTCGACTCAACGGGCGCTGCGATGGATGGAGGGCCGCCGCCAGATTTGCGCGAGAGCTGGCCGCTTGGCGGTCGGCGCGAATCCGCTTTGGAGCGTGCGAGCGTCCTAGAACCCTTCGATTGCGGTGTTCGCGCTGTGAACGCGCTCAACACAATGGGGATCGGTCAGCGGATTGGCATTATGGCAGGATCAGGCGTCGGCAAATCGGTCCTGATCGATATGGTCGCAGGGTTCGCAGAGGCCGATATTACCATCGTTGGCCTGATCGGCGAGCGCGCGCGCGAAGTGTCCGATTTCGTCGCCCGGCATATGAGCGGCGCGCAATTGGGCCGCACAGTGCTGGTCGCGGTTCCGGCTGATCACGCGCCAAGTTTGCGGCTTCGCGGGGCCCAATATGCCTGCGCCATGGCCGAATACTTTCGCGCACAGGGAAAGCGCGTCCTACTCATTCTCGACAGCCTCACCCGCGTTGCCCATGCTGCTCGCGAGATCGGACTGTTGCTAGGTGAGCCAGGCTCCGCGCGTGGCTATCCGCCCTCTGCTTTGGCTGCAATTACGCGTTTGGTAGAGCGGGCGGGCAATTCGCACACAAGTGGCGGCGCGATCACCGGAATCTATTCGGTTCTGGCCGATGGCGATGACCAAAACGATCCCGTTGTCGATACAGCGCGCGCGATCCTTGATGGGCATATTGTGCTTTCAAGAGAGCTTGCCCAGCGCGGCCATTTCCCTGCGATTGATGTTCCTCAATCCCTCAGCCGCGTGATGGATCAGGTGGTGAGCGAGGAGCATCTTCGCAAAGCGCGCGAGATGCGAGCTTTGATCGCAACTGCTGAGACCAATCGCGATTTGGTGATGCTGGGCGCTTACCGTGCGGGCAATGACCCGCAGCTTGATCGCGCTTTGGCCATGCAGGAGACGATCAACGCCTTTTTGCAACAGGACAAATCTGCGCCAGTGAACATGCCCGATAGCATTCAGCAGCTTGCTGAGATGATGCCAGATGAAATCTGAGCGCCGCCGGATCAAATTGCTTAAGCGCATGGGGCAATTGCGAAGACTTGAGACCATGAACGTCCAGCGCGAATTGGTGCAGGCGCAGCAATTTGGCGCCAATGCGCGCGAGATGCAGTCCAAAACTTCGAAGATGGCGCAGGCCTATTCCAGTGCCAGCGAGCATGAGAATGGCGCGGGGCTCAAGCAATCGCTTGGGCTTGCCGCAGAACTCAGCAAGCTCAGCCAGACTGCGCGAAAGGATGCGTTGATCGCTGACGAACGGATTGAGCGCTCCAGCGTTAAAATCGCCCAGCTGGATCAGCGGCAAGAACGGCTGGATCAGCAGATCGCTGAGGCCAAGCGCGATTTGGACGCAAAAATGCACAAGGCTCAAAGCGAAATGTCGAGTTTGGCACGCCAATTGCTCAAAGATGAGTGACCATGTGAGTGACCATGTGATTGAGCGGGGAGCAGGCGCGACGCCGGTTTCCTCCTTCCGTCACAGATGATGCTTTAGCGATAAGGGAATTTAAGCGATGCAGCTTGCGCAATTGGCTCTTGGAATGACTTTTCAGCAGGAGGCGGCACCTCTCACTCACAATGAGCAAGGGGTGAATTTAACTTCAGAAAAACAAGAGTTTGCGAGCCTTCTGGTCTCCGCCCTTCCTTCGGTTAAAGCGTTGCAAACAGATTTGCCAGCCCATGAAAATGGCATGGTCGCCGCTCCCGTGACCAATGTTGAATTCGTTGCAGCGCCTCATGGCACAATTTTGCCGCCAACGAATTTTCAAGCAGGCCTTGGCGGCAATTCCTTGCCTCAGCAAGCGGTCGAGTTGGCTCCTGCTGCGCTGATAACAAGCGAACTCGCATTTGAGCCCGAAATCCTAGATGCGCGTGCGCCTTTGCGATCTGATGTTGAGCCCAGCGTCGAGGCGGGGTCCCAAGAACTAGTCGAGGATGCGGCACAGGACCTGCGACCATCGCCATCCCCTCGCGCGCTCCATTCGCCTGCAGAGCCCGGGATGGCTGAAACTCGCAAATTTCCACAAGCCAAGGAAACTGCGCCGGTGATGCGTCCTAACCCCTCGGAAAATCCGACCGCGCCAAGCAGCCCGATCCTGGCCCAATTGCGTGCGTCAGAGCAAAAGCCAGCCCCGCTTGAAGTTCCCGTTTCTCGAACGCCTGAAAAGGTTGAGTCAAGCACAGCCAAACCTGTTCCGCTCGATGTTCCGATTGCGCGCACTCCTGAAAAAGGAGAAATGGGTGCTCCAAAGCCGGCTCCGCTTGATGTTCCCGTTTTCCGCACGCCAGCTAAAGACGACACACTTGTCCAAAAACCTCAACCGCTTGAAGTGCCGGTCTCGCGCACTCCGGAAAAGCTGGAGATGGTTGTCGCCAAGACTGAACCCAGCTCCGTTCCCGTTTCGCGAACGCCCGAGAAGATGCCAGCAGAAGCGACTCCACCAGCCCAGCCACTGCGCGAAGGCCAGCTTGTGGCCCGTCTTGTGGCTGAAGATCGAGCGATAGCAAGCGACCAGCAATTGCAGATCCGAACCGCGTTGGAGACGAAAGCGGCTGCAGCACAGGCCTCGCAACAAGCCAGTGCGGCTTCGCTTGCTTCGGCCACCGT
>CALLIO010000254.1 GCA_938009055.1 uncultured Altererythrobacter sp. | reverse complement strand
CAAGAGCGCATTACCTCGACCACCAAGGGTTCAATTACCTCGGTTCAGGCGATTTACGTTCCTGCCGATGACTTGACCGACCCTGCGCCAGCGACATCGTTTGCTCACTTGGACGCAACGACCACGCTGAACCGCGCAATTTCGGAGCTGGGCATTTACCCGGCGGTTGACCCGCTCGATTCAACTTCACGCGTTCTCGAACCGCGCGTTGTTGGCCAAGAGCATTATGAAACCGCGCGTAAGGTGCAGGAGACTTTGCAGAAGTATAAGTCGCTGCAAGACATCATCGCCATTCTCGGCATGGACGAGCTTTCGGAAGAAGATAAGCTCACCGTGGCCCGCGCTCGCAAGATCCAGAAGTTCCTCAGCCAACCGTTCCACGTTGCTGAAGTCTTCACCGGTATCAGCGGTGTGTTCGTGCAGCTGGAAGACACTGTCGCCTCGTTCAAGGCGGTTGTTGAAGGCGAATATGATCACCTTCCAGAGCAAGCCTTCTACATGGTTGGCGGCATCGAGGACGTGGTGAAGAAAGCCGCTGAAATGGCTGAGGAAGCGTAAGGCATATGCCACTTCACTTTGAACTCGTAACGCCTGCCAAGCAGGTCCGCTCCGAAGACGTCCATATGGTCGTCGTGCCCGGCGCTGAAGGCGAATTCGGCGTGCTCGAAGGCCATGCGCCTTTCATGTCGACCATTCGCGATGGCGCGGTGCAGATCTTCAAGAGCGAAGGCGCAACGCCCGAAACAATCGAGATCAAGGGCGGCTTCGCCGAGGTGGGCGACAATGGCCTCACCGTATTGGCCGAGCATGTGGAAGAGGGCGCCTAAGCCGCGCTAATCCAAGGCACTTTAAAAGGGGCGGCAGCGTAACAGCGGGCCGCCCTTTTTTGTGCGTGTTGTCAGGCGGCAATCAATCCGCGCAAAGGATTGCGGCGGCGCGCGCTCGCTTCCTTGCCGTTCAAACTGGCGAGAATCTCAGGATGGGCGGTCGCTAAAAACTCCAGCTCCACCAGATCACCGTCGACCGATTGCACGAGCGCTGGGAAACTCGGCATATCGCCCACTTTAAGCGCGACCCGGTCATACTGTCTTGGCGCCATGACGTCCGGCACGAGGACGCTCGCTTGAAACATGGAAATTTCGACCAGTCCAACAGGCCAGAAGCGACCTTGTGCAAAAATCTGAAGGCCGCGCGCTTTGTCGTTTTTTGTTGTTTCAGCCTTGGTCATCGCGTCTCTTTCGTTACTCACATCTTAGGTGTTGAGCTTGCGATAGAGCGGGATAAGTTAATGGCTCTAAACCACTGTGTGTAAAGAGATGTTTCAAAGATCGGATGGGTCAGGGATCAGTGCTTAGAGCCTCTTCCACAGGCAGCATCACTTCATTGCGGCGAAAGGGGCCAGATACCCATGGCCCATCATAAAATGCGTATTCTACCTCGCCTGAAACGGTGTAGCCCTGTTCCTTGATCCAGCCGCGCAACATCGATTCCATAAGCGCCAGATCATCCCGCTCGCCATAGCCATTGAACAGCACAGCCGCCATCCGGCGCGCGGGAATTTCAGTAAGCGTGATATCCTTGGGCGGCGTGGGCAAGCTTTCCATTGTATAGCTTGCAGGCATAACGAACCGGGTTCGCCATACGGAGCTCGCGGCATCCGCTGGGCTATCTTGCAAAACCGGTGCAGTCATCGCTATCTTCTGATCTTGCAGAACGGGCGACGTCATCGCGATTTTCTCGCCTTGATCCTGGCGCTCACCCGCTAGCGGGCGATCTTGCGCGAAGATATAGGCTGCGAGCCGGCGAAACCCTGCCGAAGTGGCTCTGCGGCGCTCGCCCTCAATGCTAACCTCAGCAACAATCATGGGTTGATAGTCGCGCAGTTCGAAGCCCTCGCCTCGCGCGATGATTTCATGCGCTGGTTCTTCGATCGAATCGCGTGATTGGGCCGGAGATTGAGTCGGAGTTTGCGCATGAGAAATGGTTGCAGCGGCCGCAGCCAATCCCACAGCTGCAGTTGCAAGGGTCAAAAATCTTTTCATGGGACAGACTGCTCCTTGTAAGGAATTACGGTTTGCAATGGCTTTCGGATGCATAAAACGGACAATGCGCCTTAACGGGTCTTGGCGTGGAAGTCGGGCGGCTTAGTCGCCACCCAGGATACGAATTTGGCAATCCCCTCATCCGCCAGTAGCCGTGCTTTATCCTCGCCAAAGCGGGCCAGCTCAGCATTGGTGAAGGTCTTGTGGATCGCCTTGTGACAGATCGGATGGACCGGCACCGTGGTGCGCCCCTTCTTCGATTTGGGCACCGCGTGATGCCACTGTATTCGCGTTTCAAACCCGCGCCCGCATAGCCAGCATTTTTCGGGCAAGTCGCTCATCGGCTGCGCGCTGTTGGTGCGAGCGGGAAACACCCTCTGGCCAAACTCAAGAGGATCAATCCGCCCTGCCCGTTTCTTCGGTGAAGAGCTCATTTAATCTTGCGAGCCTTGCATCAGCGATATTGAAATCGAGCGGCTTTTCCGCCTGCCCGCCCTCGCACTCAAGCAATCGCAACACTTCATCATCGCGCATCACAATCACGCCGTCGCTGATCGCGGGATAGTTGGGTTCGCCCTCTTTGAAATGGGTTCGGATCATCCGGCTGAACACGATGTAATCGGTATCGCCATTGGTGAAGCGGATCTGCCCTTCGCCTCCACCAGAATAAGGGACACTGGCCCATTCGGTCGCGGTAAGCACGATCGCAGCTGTATCCTTACCATAGCGATACTGGACGCTCTTTTCAGACGCGCAAACCGCGATGGTTTTGCCCGCGTCCGTCTTGCACGAGAAGATGGTCTCTTCGTCACTTCCGCAGGCGACCTGTATTTTGCGTTGAGAGTATGCCGGACTGCTTGTTGCCGCGCTCAAGCCAAGATCAAGCGCATCCGCAGAGGCCAATTCAGGCTTTGCAGGGTCTTCAGATGGCGGCGCTGGGGGATCGTGATAGACATCGCAGCCCACCAGCAACAATGCCGGAAGTAGCGTCGCGCTCAGCCTGTGTCCCAAACCCGCCATTCTAACTTTTCTTTTTGGCTCCATCCTTTTTTGCAGCCTTCTTCTTTTTCATCGTGTCATGGAACCGGTCGGCCCAGCCCTGCTTCACCAATTGTTCGGCACGCACCATGCGCAATTCGCCAGCCCCCACATCGCGGCTGACGGTTGATCCGGCAGCGACAATCGCGTCCGCTCCGATATTTACAGGCGCCACTAGAGCGCTGTTCGATCCGATGAAGGCACGCTCGCCAATCACGGTTTGATATTTGAAATAGCCATCATAATTGCACGTGATGGTGCCAGCGCCGATATTCGCCGCCGCGCCCACGGTCGCATCGCCAATGTAGGATAGATGGCTGGCCTTCGCGCCTTTGCCCAGCACAGCCTTTTTCATCTCGACGAAATTGCCGATGAAGGCGTCTTCTTCCAGCACAGCACCAGGGCGAAGCCGCGCAAACGGCCCTGCCTGCACGCCGCGCGCCAATATTGCGCCCTCCAGATGGGTGAAGCTCTTGATATGGACGCCATCGGCCACGCTTACGCTGGGGCCAAAGACGACATGCGGCTCGACCGTCACATCGCGCCCAAGCGTCGTATCCCAGCTGAAATAGACCGTGTCGGGCGCTTTCAGCGTTGCGCCATCAGCCATCGCCTGAAGCCGGCGTTCGGCCTGCCAGCGCCCTTCAGCCTCAGCCAATTCAGCGCGTGAATTGATACCGGCGACCTCGTCAGGATTGTCAGTAATCACCACTGCGCAGGTGCGCCCGTCAGCAATCGCAATATTGACGATATCGGGGAGGTAATATTCTGCCTGCGCATTGTCATTTTCAACGCGCGCAAGCAGTTTGAACAGATCATCCGACTTCGCTGCCATCAGACCCGAATTGCAGATACGGCACGCACGCTCTGCCTCGATCGCATCCTTAAATTCGACCATCTTGCTGATCGCACCGCTATCGTCAGCAATCACGCGGCCATATTGCAGCGCATCGTCTGGCTCAAAGCCCAGCACCACGACAGCGGGCGCATCATCAGCGTTCAACCGCTCGATCATCGCGCGCATAGTGTCGGCCCGCACAAAGGGCACATCACCATAGAGGATCAGCACATCGCCGCTAAAGCTGGATAGAGCATCTTCAGCCATTTGCACCGCATGGCCCGTGCCCAATTGCGGTTCCTGCAAGCAAGTCTTCGCCCGATCACCCAGCGCTGCTTCCAATTGTTCGCGCCCGGCGCCCACGACAACCACGCGCTCTTGCGGCTCAAGCTCGTCCACTGCGGCAAGCAGATGGTCAATCATCGCGCGGCCAGCAATCGGGTGGAGCACCTTATGCGTATCGCTCTTCATTCGTGTGCCCTTGCCCGCAGCAAGGACGATGGCGGCAAAATCAGTCATATCATTCCTCTACTTGACCGCCCCTTTGGCAGCAAATCCTTGCGGTTTGAAGAAGCTTGGGCCACCGCTTTGCATAATATGACACAATTTCCCTTTGATGCGGTCGGTTTCGACCTTGATGGCACGCTGCTCGATACGTTTCGCGATCTGGGTGAGGCGGTGAACCACGCGCTGGAGCTTGGCGGGTTCGAGCGGGTTTCGATTGAAAGCTCGAAAGATTTGATCGGCGGCGGGGCGAAGATCATGCTTTCGCAAGCCGTCGATGCGCAAGGGGGCTTGCCGAACGACGAGTTCAAGACGCTCTATAAGGCCATGCTCGCCTATTATTCTGAGCATAATGCGGTCTACTCCCAGCCCTACCCCCATGCCGTCAAAGTGCTGGATGAGCTGAAAGCGCGCGGCGTAAAGCTGGTAGTGGTCACCAACAAGTTTGAAGAGTTTGCCCGCAATGTTCTCACCCAGCTCGACCTCATCCATTATTTCGAAGACGTGATCGGCGGCAATTCGCTCGGCAAGGGTGAGGATGGCCAATACCTCGCTAAGCCTCATCCCGACCCGCTGATTAAGGCGCGCGAAATCTGCGGCGGCGGCTCCTTCGTCTTCATCGGCGATTCCAGTTACGACATTAATGCAGCGCGCTCTGCCAGCGTTCCATCGGTCGCGGTCACTTATGGTTATGGCGACAAGCCAGCGCATGAATTGGGCGCGACTGCGGTGATCGATTCGCTCGATCAGCTTATTCCCGTGCTCGAGGCGCTTTAACCCGCGACTTTGCCGTTACGGCATCGTGCCTTTGCTTTTTCACCTGTTGCAAGAGGCCGGCAAAAATGCCACCGCACGCAGGCAATTTTGAGTTTACGGGCGCGTAAAGCGTTCCCCCTTGAAAAATTCATTCAATCGGAGAGATTTTCATGAGCATCGATTTCAAAGATAAGGTCGCCATCGTCACCGGTGCCGGCGGCGGTTTGGGCAAAGCCTATGCGCTGGAGCTGGCCAAGCGCGGCGCGAAAGTCGTCGTCAACGATCTGGGCGGTTCGCGCGATGGCACGGGCTCGTCCGATGCCGCAGCCCAAGTGGTCGAAGAGATCGAGGCAGCGGGCGGCACAGCCATGGCCAATGGCGGTTCGGTCACCGAATTCGCACAG
>CALLIO010000253.1 GCA_938009055.1 uncultured Altererythrobacter sp. | reverse complement strand
CGCCGTCCAATCCGATCATCCGCTCGCGCCAGCCGTTCGCCGTCTTCACCAATTGGTGGATCGCCAGCGCATCGAAGAATTCATTGGCAACGACCAGCAACGCGCCGTCTTCTGGCAGGCTGTCAGTGCTTTCGTGATGGACGGCATGCGGCAAGGCTTGGGCTTGAACCGCGCGCAAGGTTTTTGACGCTTCGACCAGATGGATTTGCGGCTCCAATCCATGCGCTTTCATCGCGCGCAAGGCGTCGCTCGCCAATGTTCCGCGCCCCGGCCCCAGCTCGACATAATGGACAGGTTGCGGGCGCCCTGCACGCACCCACATATCCGCGCACCACAGTCCGATCAGCTCACCGAACATCTGGCTGACTTCGGGCGCCGTGATGAAATCACCACCACCCCCGCCCGCATGCTCGAGAGGGTCGCGCGCATCGTAGTAATGCGCATTCGCCTCGCCCATAAATTGCGCCAGCGTAATCGGGCCGGTTTCGCGGATCAGCCGCTTGAAGCTATCAGCAAGCGAGCGCGCCATCACATTTATGCGGCAGCTTTGGCGTCATCCTTGCGAAAGAGCGCATAGATTATAACGAACAGGCCGACGAAGAACATCGGAATGGTCAGCCATTGGCCCTGGCTCAATCCCGTCTCGACCACACGATTGGCAAGATGCGCATCCGGCTCGCGGAAGAATTCGTTGAAGAAGCGCGCGGCGGCCATCATCACCGTGAACGTGCCGACCAGCAGCCCAGTGCGGTAACGCGCATTGGTGCGCCAGAACATATACATCAGCACGACAAACGGCAGCAGCCCTTCAAGCCCTGCCTGATAAAGCTGGCTAGGGTGGCGCGCAGCCTCGTCAGCGCCGGGGAAGACCATCGCCCAAGCGACATCGGTGGGGCGGCCCCATAATTCGCCATTGGTAAAATTGGCCAGCCGGCCCAGCAACATGCCTAGGGGCACGTTCACCGCGATGTAATCGCAAACCTTCAGGAAGGAGAGCTTGCCACTGCGCGAAACCCATAGGATTGCCGCCAACACGCCCAGAACACCGCCATGAAAGCTCATCCCGCCATCCCACAATCGCAGGAGATTCCAGCTGACAAAACCCTCGCCATCGAAGGTCGTGAAAAGCTCAGGCTGATAGAAGGCCGCATAGCCCAGCCTGCCGCCCAAAATCACGCCAAGCGTGCAATAGAAAAACAGATCATCAGCATGGCGCTGCGCCATCGGCGCGCCGGGTGCTTTAATCATCTTGGACAAATGCCAATAGGCGAAAATCACCCCGATCAGATAGGCCAGCGAATAGTAACGCAGCTGGAAAGAACCAATTTCGAAAAGATAGGACTTGAGGCCCAGATCAGCCCATTGAATGGGTTCAGCCGCAGCCGATAAAGCAAGTAGTGACAGCACTATACAAAGTCCCTAATAAACGTCGCGCTGCGCTTAGCACATTGCGTTAAGCGCGGCTTTTGGCACAGCAGGGCATGTGGGGAAAGCCTGCGATTACGGCGGCGTGCAATTTGGGACACTTTGATGGCCTGAATGCGCACCGTTAAGCATGAGAGGAGAGAAAGACGCATGCGCACCGAGTTAGACATTGCTTTGGAGACAATCATCGGTCAGCTGACCTCGGAAGGTCAGCCATTTGAAACCGAAATGCTCGAGCAAGACGGTTATTCTGTCCCGGTCTTCAAGAACTCGCCGCCATCTCTGGCGCATTATTTCGCGCATTTTTGCAATGAACATGCCGAAGTGGAATTTCTGGTCGATGGCGACACTCGCCTGACCTTTGGCGAAACCTATCAGGCTGCTCTTCGCGTCGCAGCAGGCCTCACGCATAAGCACGGCGTTCAAAAGGGCGACCGGATCGGCATTGCCGCGCGCAATTCCACCAATTGGATCCTCGCTTACATGGGCATCATCATGTCGGGCGGCTGCGCGACTTTGCTCAATGGTTTTTGGGGCGGGGAAGAACTCGCCTATGGCATTGATCTGGCCGAATGCAGCCTTGTGCTGGCTGATGAAGGGCGCGCCAAGCGCTTGGATGGTCACGATCATGGCGCAAAGATCGTCCTGTTCGGCCATGGCGGCGCTCCTGCTGAAGGGCTTGCAAACCTGTGGCAGGAGGAAGAAAACCCCGGCATGACCGCCATGCAGATGCTCGGCCAATTGGGGCCGGATGATCTGGCGACAATCCTCTATACGTCTGGTTCGACTGGCCGCTCGAAGGGCGCCTATTCCGATCATCGCGGGGTTGTCTCTGGCACGATGAGCTATGTCTCGCAAAGCGCGATGGCCAAGGTGCTGCTGGAAAGCCGCGGCGAAGATGTGAGCTCCCAGCCCTGCGCTTTGATTGCTGTGCCTTTGTTCCACGTGACAGGCGAAGTGCCGCTGTTCCTACAATCCTTTGGCATTGGGCGCAAATTGGTGCTGATGCCGCGCTGGGATGCGACCAATGCCTTGGAATTGATAGAGGCTGAGAAAGTCAGCTATTTCGTCGGCGTGCCCTTGATGAGCTACGAGATTGCCAACCATCCTGAGCTTGGCAAATACGATACATCCTCATGCAAAAGCTTTGCCGCTGGCGGCGCCCCGCGCCCGGTTGAGCATGTCACCAAGATCAAAGAGGCCTTTCCCGGAGGCTTCCCGCTATTGGGCTATGGTCTCACTGAAACCAACGGCGTTGGCTGCGGTAATTTCAACGAGAACTATCTCGCGAAGCCTGGCTCTACCGGCACCGCGAGCCAGCCGCTCGTAGAAGTATCGATCATTGATGATGACGGCAATCACAAGCCCCAGGGCGAAGTGAGCGAAGTGTGCATTCGCACCGCCGCCAATTTCAAAGGCTATTGGAAGAACGAAGAAGCAACCGAAGCTGCCTTCACCGCCGACGGGTTTTTCCGCACCGGTGATTTGGGCTATCTCGATCCAGAGGGCTATCTCTACATCGTCGACCGCAAGAAGGATATCATCATCCGCGGCGGCGAAAACATCACTTGTATCGAGGTGGAAGACGCAATCTATTCGCATGAAGCAGTGGCGGAATGCTCGGTCTTTGGCTTGCCAGACGAACGCTTTGGCGAAGTGCCAGCCGCGGTCTTCTTCACTAAGGAAGGCCAATCGCTTTCAGCGGAAGAGCTGCATGCCCATCTGTCTGAACACATCGCGCCGTTCAAAATCCCGCAGGTGCATCTGATCTGGCAATCGGACAAGCCGCTGCCGCGCCTTGGCACGCAAAAAATCGACAAGCGCACGGTTCGCACCATGTTCGCTGGCGATCTGATCGACGCATAGGAGCCATTGCGAATTGTCCAGCGTCCGCATCCCTAACCAGCGCGCGATCATCAATCGGCGCGCGCTTGCCGAAACGATTGCGGGGCTGGTCGAGGAGCAAGGAGAAGGCGCACGCCAAGCCATCGTCGAGCTGCTCAAATCCGCGCTTGAGGATGGCAGGGCGGAGATTGCACGGCGGCTGGAGGAAAAGCCATCCGCGGGCCACGAATGCACCGGTGGGCAAGCCTTTCTTATCGATCAATTGCTGCGGCTGATCCATGATTATGTGGTCGAGCATGTTTTTCCGGTCGCCAATCGGACCAAGGCGGAACGGCTCACGCTGGTCGCTGTCGGGGGCTATGGCCGCGCAGAGATGGCTCCGCATTCCGATGTCGATATCGCCTTTATCACGCCGATGAAGCGCGCGCCGTGGTGCGAACAAGTGATCGAGGCGATCCTCTACATGCTGTGGGATTTGCAGCTGCAAGTCGGCCATTCGAGCCGCACGGTTCAGGACACTCTCAAAATGGCGCGCGAGGATTTGACAATCCGCACCGCGCAATTGGAAGGGCGCTATATCTGGGGTGATGAGGCGCTTTACGAGGAAGTCGCCTCGCGCTTTTGGGCTGAAATCGTGAAGGGCAGCGAAGCTAAATTCCTCAGCGAAAAGCTCGATGAGCGCAACGCACGGCACAAACGGATGGGCGACAGCCGCTATGTGGTTGAGCCCAATGTGAAAGAGGGCAAAGGGGGCTTGCGCGACCTGCAGACGCTTTATTGGATCGGCAAATATATCCACCAGGCCCGCGGCGCGCGCGAACTGGTTGATGTGGGCCTGTTTACGCAGGGCGAATATCGCAGCTTTCGCCGTGCCGAAGGGTTTCTGCTGGCGGTGCGCTGCCATTTACATATCCTCACCGGACGGGCTGAGGATCGGCTGACCTTTGATATGCAGCGGCAAGTGGCCGAACGGATGAATTTCGCTGATCGCCCCGGCAAGAGCGCGGTTGAGCGCTTCATGCAATTCTATTTCCTTCAAGCCAAACGGGTCGGCAGCTTGACCGGCGTGTTCCTTTCCCATCTTGATGAGGAAATGGCGAAGAAGAGCGTGCGCAGCGGCTTCTTTGCTGGTTTCAAGCAAAAACCGCGCAAACTTAACGGCTATCAAGTGGCAAGCGGCCGCATCGCTGCGCCGAGCGAAGATTGGTTTCAAAAAGATCCGGTTCGCCTGATTGAAATCTTTCAACTGGCAGAAGCAAACGGGCTCGAAATTCACCCTGAAACGATGCGGCAGGCAGGGCGCGACAACAAATTGATCAAGGCCGCAGTGCGCAAGGACAAGCGCGCCAATGCGGTCTTCCTTGAATTGCTATGCGGTAAAAACGACCCCGAAGGCGTGCTACGCTGGATGAACGAGGCCGGCGTCTTTGGCCGCTTTGTTCCTGATTTTGGCCGCGTCAATGCGCAGATGCAGTTTGATATGTATCACCACTATACCGTGGATGAGCATACAATCCGCGCGATTGGCCTGCTCAACAAGATTGAAAAGGGCGAGCTTAAAGAAGACCACCCCCGCTCCAGTCGCCTGATTCACAAGCTTGCCTCGCGCCGGGTGATCTTTGTTGCCACCTTGCTGCACGATATTGCCAAGGGGCGCGGCGGCGATCATTCCATCCTCGGCGCTGAAGTTGCCTTGCAGCTATGCCCGCGTTTTGGCTTGGATGAAGAGGAAACCCGGCTCGTTGCATGGCTGGTTGAACAGCATCTCTTGATGACCCGCGTCGCCTTCAAACGCGATCTGACCGATCCCAAGACGATCGAGGATTTTGTGCTCGAAGTGCAAAGTGTCGAGCGCCTGCGCCAACTGCTTATTCTCACCTGTGTGGATGTTCGCGCAGTTGGGCCGGGAACTTGGAACAGTTGGAAGGGGCAGCTGCTCGGCGAGCTTTATGACGGCGCGCAAGAACGCTTGCGGCTCGGCCATATGCGCCATGGCCGCGCCGAACGTGTCGCGGCACAAAAGGAACACGTCGCCAAGCTGCTTGGCAATCAATCGGAACTGATTGAAAAAGCCGGCGCGCAATTTGGCGATGCCTATTGGATTGCCGAGCCTGACGATGTGATCGCGCGCAATCTTGTCCAATATTCCGAAGCCAAGTCCGATAAAGACAAGCTTTCGATTGAATGCACGTATTACGAAGCGCGCGGGGCAACTTTGGTTAGCGTCATCGCCTCTGACCACCCCGGACTCTTTTACCGCATCGCCGGCGGTATCCATCTGGTCGGGGCGAATATCATTGATGCGCGTATTCACACGACGAAATCGGGCTTCGCAGTTGACAATTTCCTCGTGCAGGATCCGCTCGGCCAACCTTTCCGCGAGCCGACACAGCTTGACCGGCTGAAAGAAGGCATTCGCGATGCTCTGTCGAACAAGGTTGCACTCGCACCACGTTTGGCGCAGCGCCCGCTCGCGCGTCAAAGGGCTGGGACCTTCAATGTCGAAGCGCGGGTGATATTCGACAATAAGGCCTCCAATCGTTTCACCGTGATCGAAGTCAATGCGCGGGATCGCCCGGCCTTGCTCAACCGGCTGGCGCGCACGCTGTTCGAAGCCAATCTGGTTGTCCATTCCGCCCAAATCTCCGCCTTTGGCGAGAGAGTGACCGATACATTCTATGTCACCGATCTGATGGGCGACAAGATCGAAGCGGAAACACGTTTGTCAGAGATTAGAAAAGCTCTGATCTCCGCAGCCAGTGACAAACGGCAACGCGAATTGGAAGACGCCTGACCCGCACAGCAACTTAGCTGCCCTTAACCTGCCTTTCATCCATATCCGAGCAATGTGTTACTGGGCAGCAACAGTGCGAGATTCTGCCGCTGCGGCCTTTCAGAAAATAGGTTGCCTCGATTGAGCCTGTCTGCCAGCGCGGCGGTCCCCTATTTCTGAAAAGAAGATACGCAATATGAGAATCTATTCGACTTCGCTTCGCGCGATGGCCCTTGCCGGCGCATGCGGTGTTTGCGCGCCTGGAATGGCTTTGGCACAGGACAATGCAGCGCAGAACACTGGCGAGAATGACGACAGTGCGATCGGCGCTTACAATGAAATCATCGTAACCGGCACCAAGACGCAGAACGCTGAAAATGTGCAGGACGTGCCGCTGGCCGTCACAGCCTTCAATTCGGAAAGCCTGGAAGCATTGAAAGTGCGCGACATCCAGTCGCTTTCCTATTCCGCGCCAAATGTTAGCCTCGACCAGATTGGCACCAGCCGCGGCACCGCCAACTTCTCGATCCGCGGGCTGGGTATCAACAGCTCGATCCCCTCAATTGACCCAACAGTCGGCGTGTTTGTCGACGGCGTGTACCTTGGCAACAATGGCGGCGTGGTTTTCGATCTGTTCGACCTTGACAGTGTTGAGATCCTGCGCGGCCCGCAAGGCGTGCTTTTCGGCCGCAATGTGACCGGCGGCGCAGTGCTGATCAACACAGGCAATCCCACCGATTTCTTCACCGGCAAGGTGCGCGCGGCAGTTGATGGCCCGTTCCTTGATGGCGGGCGCGGCGGCGCGAATTACACGGTTTCAGGCGTTGTCTCCGGCCCTCTGGTGGAGGACACATTGCTGTTCAAGCTAGGCGGTTACTACAATAAGGATGATGGCTATTTCACCAATGGTTTCGACGGTTCGAACCATGGCGAGGCAGAGACCAAGATCCTTCGCGGCGCATTGGAAGGCCGCTTTGGCGACCTAACCTTGCGCGGTAAGCTAGACTATTTCGAAAGCGATGGCGATGGGCCAGCGGCGCAAAACCGCGGCACTTTCGATCGCGAAAGCTTCGACTTCGCAATCGACAACACCGGTCTTTATGGCAATGAAATCTGGACTGGATCGCTGACCGCAGAGTGGGACATTGGCCCCGGCACGTTGACCAATATCTTTGGCTATCGCAGCTATGATGCAGTGACGGACGCGGATATCGATGCGTTGCCAGCCTTCATCTTCCATTCCTCTACCGAAACCGCGCAAGAGCAATTCTCCAACGAGATCCGCTATGCCGTTTCAACCGACAGTTTCGACCTGACCGTGGGCGGCTTCTATTTCGACCAGAACCTCCAATACACCGAAGTGCGCGACATTCCCGTCTCAACACCGCTGACATTTTACGGCGGCGGCGATCAGGATCACGAAGTTCTGGGCGTGTTCGCCAGCGGCCAGTTCAACCTGACCGACTCTTTGTCGGTGATTGCCGGTATTCGCTGGAGCGAAGAGACCAAGGACGTTGCGATCACATATATTCGCCCGCGCCCTGAATGCTCGGTCTTGCAAGGCACTTGCCCAACCACGGGCACAAACCCCTTCATCCCGACCGAGAACAATGGTTTCACAGACAGCGAAACATGGTCCAACTGGTCGCCGAAACTTGGCCTGCAATATGAATTTGATGACGCGCAAATCTACGCCCATTGGACGCGCGGATATCGCAGCGGCGGCTATAACTTCCGCATCACCAATGCGAACGCGTTTGAAGCGGTGGCAGCGGCCAATGGCGCCTTCTTCTTCGATGAAGAGAAGGTCGACAATTACGAGATTGGCGGCAAGTTCCAAACGGCAAATGGCGACTTCACGCTCAACCTTGCTGCATATTACACCGACATAGCCAATATGCAGCGCGAGGTGAACCAATCATCCGCCACCGCAGGCGTTGCGCAGTCGATCTTCAATACGGCTGATGCGAGCATTCTCGGCTTTGAAGCAGAAGCGCGCATGCGCGTGTCGGACAGCCTGCTGTTCACTGCGAACCTCGGCGTGATCGACGATAGCTATGATGAGATCTTGTTCGATATCTCGGGCGATGGCGTCATCAATGATGCTGATCTTGATCTGCGTTTGCCGCGCGTTCCCGAAGTGACTTGGGGCGTTGGCGTGATCCATGAACTGGACTTGGGATCGAGCGATATTCTGACGCGTCTCAACTTCCAATATCGCGATGAATTCGCCTACACTGACAACAATTTCGGCTACATCCAGGAAGCAAGCCAGCTTGACCTCAACGTCACCTGGAACACGCCGATGGATGGCCTCTCGCTCTCGCTCTACGGCAAGAATTTGCTCGACGAAGTGCAGGCCGGTGGCGACACGCAATTGCCGTTCGGCACAGGCGCATTCTCGAACGGGGTGAACCGCCCGTTTGACGCTTCACCTGCAGCCGGAACATTCTCGCCGCTTGCCAAGGGCCGTCAGGCCGGTGTCGAAGCGGTGTTCGAATTCTGATTTTTGGATCAGCAAAATAGTGAAAGGGCGCTCCGCCGTGGGCGCCCTTTTTCGTATTAGGCTTCCGGCTCGAGCAGCAGCAGCGCGATGGCCGCATCGTCATAGCCGACAAATGCCCATTCGATATCTCCCGAACCGATCGGGTTCCACAATCCATCGTAGCGATTGCTCAGGATAGTGCGCGATGCCCGGTCGAACGCATCGACAAAGCCGGATGCGCATTGTTGAGCCTGCCCCTCGCTCAACCAATCCGTCGATGGCTGAAGCATGTCCGTGGCCGTGGCAGCCGCTAGATTGGTGAGCGCACTGCGCGCTTCGCCAAATGCGCCATGCGGATCAAGCATTTCCCAATTGTGGCCGATGGTTTTGAAACCCAGCATCTGCACGAAACGATCTGCGATCATATAAGGCGCAGCGATCTCTCCTGCCAGTTCTGCCCGCTCGAAAGTGACCCGCGCGCCGCGCTCCAGCGGCGATCTCCATCGCTCGATAAAGCCAGCAAGCTTGTGCATGCTGTCTGGCAAACGCCCTAACCCCTCGCCCCGAACAGTGCGGTGCCGACCCGCACATGGGTCGCGCCCAATTGCACTGCGATCGGATAGTCGCCGCTCATCCCCATCGAAAGCCCGTCCAGCCCATTGTCATCGGCCAGCTTGGCCAAATGCGCAAAGAAGGGCGCAGGCTCGATTGTCGCAGGCGGCAAGCACATCAGGCCAGCGAGGGGAATATCCGCATCGCGCGCGCTGGCGATGAGGGAAGGCAAGTCTGCGGCCGCGCAGCCGCCCTTTTGCTCTTCTGCACCAATGTTGACTTGGATGAAGCACGGCACTTGCTTGCCCGCCTTGTCCATTGCCTTGGCGAGGGCTTTGACCAAGCTCATCCGATCAAGCGCATGGATGCAATCAAACAGCGCCACAGCTTCTTCTGCTTTGTTCGATTGCAACTGGCCGATGGCATGAAGCTCGATACCCTCATGCTGTTCAAGCAATTGCGGCCATTTGCTCTGCGCTTCCTGAACCCGGTTTTCACCAAAGACACGCTGGCCAGCATCAATCAAAGGCGCGATGCGGTCGGCAGGGTGCGTTTTGCTGACCGCGATCAGCGTCACATCATCGGGCGACCGCTTGCTTGCCTTGCAAGCGCGGGCGATTTCCTGGTGAGTGTTTTCAAGCAGAGTAGCAGGTGTGTTTTCCATTTGAGCGCGCTATAGAAAGAGGAATGAAGCAGCGCCAGCCTCTAGCTGACATATGGCTCATCTCGGATGAAAGAAACGATGCGATGCTTGAGCGATCCTTGCGCGCATTGCCGCGCGGATCGGGCTTTATCTATCGCCATTACCATCTCGATGGCCCGCAGCGATGGGCACGCTTTCGGGCGCTGAGGCATATCGCCAAAAGCCGAGATCACACGGTCATTTTGGCAGATAGCGCCCAGACCGCGCGTGAATGGGGCGCTGACGGCATATATGGCGCGCCCTTGTCGCTATACCCGACCCGCTCTGGTCTGATTCAATTGGCGACCGTGCATTCCATGCGCGAATTGGCGCAGGCGCAGCGCAAAGGGGCCGATGCAGCGCTGATCTCACCAGTGTTTCCGACCCGCTCGCATCCCGGCGGTGATGTGCTGGGACCGGCACGCTTTCGGATGCTCGCAAAACACGCCAGAATGCCCGTCATCGCGCTTGGCGGGATGAGCGCAGATCGCGCGCGAGGGCTGAATTGGCCGCGCTGGGCCGCGATTGACGCGCTCTCATAAAAGACTCCACCCAACGCTCCCCCCTTGACGAGCGTAACAAAGGCGATTCATGGTGCATTTCCTAGGAGAAAAGCATGGCGTCGCGGGCGATGAACAGCAACAAATCGATCACCAGAGGGAAAGCCGATTGGCGCGCCACCTTCCGCCATTCCATGCATCGTGCAGCGCAAATGGCCGGTGCAGTCGTGCTATTCGCACTGCTGATTTTCCTTTCGCTATCAATCGTCAGCTACACTCAGACTGACCCTTCGCCTTCAACCGCTGCATCGGGCGATGATGTCCGCAACTGGATGGGCGCATCGGGCGCATGGGCGGCCGACCGCGTGCTGTTCCTGTTCGGCCTACCCTCGATCTTCTTGCTTCCGCTGCTGTATATAGGCGCGCGCAAATTGTGGAGCAATGTCGCCGAGGAAGATGGCGAGGAAGAGCAAACACGCTGGTGGCGCCCTCTCGGAATGCTGCTGCTCGCAATGGTGCTGCTGTCAACCGTGCTCACGCTGGCATTCGAAGGGCCCGGCGGCACTTTGCCAGCCCAATCAGGCGGGATCAGCGGATTGCTGGGCGCAGGCGCGGTGGAAGCGATTGCAAGCCGGTTTGGCGAGGGCGCATCAGGCTGGGTCGTGCTGGGCCTTGCTCTTGCTTCACTTGCTGGCGGCATTTTCCTCATCACCCGCGTCTTCGCGATCGACTGGCGCAGTCTATTGACGCTGCCCGCCTTCGCCAAAACGGCGTTTCAGGGCCTGCGCCGCGACAGCATTGTCGAAGATCCGTCCATGCCGCTGGTTGGCAGAGAGAAAAAGGTCAAAGCGCCCAAGGCTGCTGCCGAGCCTGTCCCGCAGCCCGATACCAAACGCCGCCCGCCGGAGATCAGCGATCCCTCGCGTCCCCCTAAAAAGGCGGCCATGCCCAAGGCCAAGCAAAGCGATATGTTCGCCGATTACAGCCTGCCAAGCTTGGATTTGCTCGCCGATCCGCCCACCAATCAAGCTCCCAAGCTTGATAAGATGGCGCTTGAGCGCAATGCGCGGCTGCTCGAGAATGTGCTCGATGATTTCAATGTGAAGGGCGAAATTACCGCCGTTCGCACGGGGCCCGTCGTCACCATGTACGAGCTGGAGCCAGCGCCGGGCATCAAGGCCAGCCGCGTCATCGGTCTGGCAGAAGATATTGCCCGCAATATGAGCGCGATCTCCGCCCGCGTTTCGCCCATTCCAGGCAAGACAGTGATGGGTATCGAATTGCCCAATGCCGACCGCCAGATGGTCGTTTACAAGGAACTGGCCGCCTGCGCTGACTTTGCTGAAAGCAAGGGCGCGCTGCCGATTATCTTGGGCAAGGATATTGCTGGCGAACCGATCATCGCTGACTTGGCTGCCATGCCGCATTTGCTGGTCGCTGGTACCACTGGATCGGGTAAATCGGTTGGCCTCAACGCGATTCTTCTATCGCTGCTTTATCGTTTCACTCCGCAGGAATGCCGCCTGATCCTGATCGATCCCAAAGTTCTGGAACTTAAGAGCTACGACGATATTCCGCACCTCCTCTCTCCCGTTGTGACCGAGCCGCACAAATCAGTCCGCGCGCTCAAATGGGCGGTTGAGGAGATGGAAAGGCGCTACCGCATGATGTCATCGGTGAACTCGCGCAATATTGCCAATTTTAACGAGAAAGTGAGCGCTGCTGCGGCTAAGGGCAAACCGCTGGGCCGGCGCGTGCAGGCAGGGTTTGATCCTGACACGGGTGACGAGATTTTCGAAGAAGAACAGCTGGATTACGAACCCTTGCCGCTGATCGTCCTGATCGTCGACGAGCTTGCCGATCTGATGGTCACAGTGGGCAAGGAAATCGAAGTTCTGATCCAACGCCTCAGCCAAAAGTCGCGCGCAGCTGGCATCCATCTGATCATGGCCACGCAGCGCCCTAGCGTCGATGTGATTACCGGCGTGATCAAAGCGAACTTGCCCACGCGGATCAGCTTTAAAGTCACCAGCCGGATCGACAGCCGCACCATTCTGGGCGAACAAGGCGCAGAGCAGCTGCTGGGCAAGGGCGACATGCTTTACAAGCCCAACACCGGCGCGATGGTCCGCGTCCACGGGCCATTTGTGAGCGATGAAGAGGTCGAGGAAGTCGCGGACTTCTGGCGCGCACAGGGCAGCCCTGAATATGTCGATGCTGTCACCGAAGAGCCAGAAGATGGTGGCGGATTGTCTTTCGAAGATGAGCTTACCGCCAGCGACAATCCGGACGAGCGCAAATATCGCCAAGCCTGCCAGATCGTGATCGAAAACCAAAAGGCGAGCGGATCATGGCTCCAGCGGCAGATGGGTGTTGGCTATAATACGGCTGCCAAATGGATTGAACGGATGGAATCAGAAGGTCTGGTCGGCCCCGCCAACCACGTTGGCCGCCGCGAAATCTTTAGAGATCAAGACGGCAATCCGCTCTAGATTGCTCGCCCATCTTCAATCCGAAACCACGGCAGCGCGGCTGCTAACCGTAAGTTTTGCGGGGAAAATTGAATTTTGTTAACCACGTTTAAGGGGTTTCCCTATAGAGCGTTGGATCGATGGGCCCCAGAATTTTCATATGGTTGCTGTCATTTGTAGCGCTGGTGGGCGCTTCAATGATTGGCGGCAACACAGCACATGCGGAGGAATCCGCAGGCCAGCCATGCCGAGCCAAAGCAGATATTGCGACGATCGCTGCGCTGGAAACCGCGCTGAGCGACCCGAATACCTTCAATTGCGATCCTGTCACTGCCGAACCGGAAGGCGGGGACTGGACGCTCCGCTTCGACATTTCTGCATCACAAGCGCGCCCCCAGATCCTTTACACCCGTCTCGGCGACTTTGACCGTCTCTCGCTATCCATCAAAACAACTTCGGGGGAATGGTATCAAAAGGAACTGACGCTGGCTGACATGAAGCCCAGCGTTGGCGAGCCTTATATCCATGCAGATTTGCCCGAATATAACGGCAATGCCGAGGTCATATTTGCAAGTTTCAAGGGGAACGGACACGGCCCCACTTTGACCCGCGCTCGGCTGCTCGAAAAACTGCCGGGCTTTGATGAAACCAGCGCATTGCTTCTGATCGGACTGGCCGCGCTGATTGGCGTGATGCTGGTGCCACTAGCGCTCAATGCTGCGTTTTTCATGGTCCTGCGGCAGAGCTTTCTTGCCTGGCACGTTGTTCTCTCGCTTAGCTTTGCAGCCCTGCTCATTTTTCGCTCGGGAATTTTCGGCCTTGTGTTCGAGATGAATGCGGAATGGTGGCGGATCGCGATGATCATGAGCACGGCGGTTACCATTGCCGCGTCCTTGATGTTTACCCGTGCCTATATCGAGCCAGGCAAACTGTCGCCTCTGCTGATCAAATGGATCCCCTACATGGCAGTGCTCGGCCTGGTGGTGAGCGCCATTCACTCTGCGTCATTTGAAGTGCTTCGGCCGCTCGGCGGTAATTTTCACAGCATCGGCATGGCCATACCATTGCTGTTCATGGTCGCAGCGATGGTCGATGCCGTGCGCAGGGGAAGCCGCGCGATACGTTTTCAGGTGGTCGGGTGGCTGCCGTTGATTGTTGGATCATTCATCCGGATCATAACCCATGTTTTCCCGATCGGGCTTCAGACCGATGCCTTCGCGATCTTCTATTTTGGTATCCTGTCCGAAGGATTGGGCACGGCATTGGGTGTGGCTGACCGCTTTATGATCCTCAAGCGCGAACGCGATGCGGCGCGGACCGAAGCGCGCATGATGGAACAATTAAGCGAACGCGATCCGCTGACCGGCTTGATGAACCGCCGCGCGATCGACACGCGCTTCACCGATCTGCACCGGGCGGGATATGAGACTTTTGCGCTGATCGACCTCGACAATTTCAAGCGCGTCAACGACACCGAAGGGCACGCAGTTGGCGATGCTGTGTTAAAAATAGTGGCCCAAGCCTTGATCGAAGAAGAAGATGCAATCGCCATCCGGCTCGGCGGTGAAGAATTCTTCTTGCTGATAAAGGGCGCGGACGCAGCTGAACGCGCCGAGAAATTGCGCCAATCGATCCCAATCCGAATAGCCGGCGAGGTAGCCGAGCTCAGCCAATTGGTCACCGCCAGCATGGGGCTCGTTGTGGCCCCGCATCGCGCCATGCCCAATGCCAATTTCTCCGATGTTTACACGCGTTCTGACACGCTGCTTTACGAAGCCAAGGAGCAAGGCCGCAATCGCACCGTTTCGGAAAAGATGCAGGCTTTCCATGATCGCAGGCAGCGCGGCGACCGGCGCAAACCAAAAGCAAGCACGCGCGCAGCCTAGTCGACCACAGCTTAGTCGGATGCGCCCGATTGAAACGGCGCCATGACATCGGGTCTCACGCGCACCAATCGCTGGCTTTCCTTATCCAGCATCGCCCAAGTCGTCCGCGCGCTGACCAGTACTTTGCCCTCTGAATTGCGAAATTCGACCAGCCGATCCGACTTAGCGCCTTTGGGCGGGTCGGGAATCCAGGTTGCACCGGTCACGCTTTCGCCTGCGGCGACATTGCCGCGATAATCAATCTCGTGCCGGATCACGACCCAGAAGAAGCGCTCGTGATTTTCCTCGCGCGCAGCGGCATCCCAATGCGCCGTCGCAATCTCTTGCACCCAACCGACCCAGACCGTGTTGTTGACATGGCCCAGTTCGTCAATGTGATGCGGCTGCGCAGTGAAATTCTTGGTAAAGCGCGGGATCACTCGCCCTCACTCACTCTCGTCCGTCATATCCATCTGCCACAGGATAAAGGCGAATTCCTCTGCCACTTCATAGACTGAATTCCACCGGCCCGATTTGCCGCCGTGCCCTGCGCCCATATTGGTCTTCAAGAGCAGCTCATTGCTGTCCGTCTTGGTGTCGCGCAATTTCGCAACCCATTTGGCTGGTTCCCAATAAGTCACACGCGGATCATTGAGGCCCGCTGTCACCAGCATTGGCGGATAATCCTGAGCGCTCACTTGGTCATAGGGGGAGTAGGAGAGAATATAAGCAAAGCTCTCTTTGCTCGTGATTGGATTGCCCCATTCCTGCCATTCGCCCGGTGTCAGCGGCAAGGTCTCGTCCAGCATCGTGTTAAGCACATCGACA
>CALLIO010000252.1 GCA_938009055.1 uncultured Altererythrobacter sp. | reverse complement strand
GAAGCCAAGTGCAAGCTTTGCCGAGCAGGAAGCGGCTGGCCTGGAAGTGACATCAGATGAGCAAAACTGGCTTGACGGAATGATCGATGCTGATGGCCAGATCGATCCGCTGGAGCAAGCGCTTCTCGAACGGGTCGCCGAGGAAGGCTAGACGTCGAAATCCAAAGGAGCTTCGGCTCCACCTTCTTTCGGCAATGGACCCTTGGGCGGAACAGCAGGCACCGCAATTCCTGATTCCGGAGGCTTGCGACGCGTATTCATATTATATCGCCTAACGACTTTGCTTCCGAAATCGAGCTGCGCTTGCGCTGCCTCTAGCTTTGCCGACGTCCTTGCCGCGTGGGCGCGATCGAGCAAGCGCACTGCTTGTGAAATTGGATCAGAATATCGGCGTCGTTCTTCCATTGCGGAAGAACTATACCATAAAGCTCTCGCCGCAGCCACACGCGCCCTTGGCATTTGGATTTTCAAACGTGAAACCGGCAGTGAAATCATCAACCACCCAGTCCATGATGCTACCCACCAGATAAAGCACGCTGGCGCCATCGATGTAGAATGTGCCGCCCGGCGTTTCGATCTTCTCATCCATCGCGACTTCTTGCGTCACATAGTCAACTGAATAAGCAAGGCCCGAGCAACCGCGGCGCGGTGTCGATAGCTTCACGCCGATTGCATCATCGGGCGCCCCCTTCATCAATTCAGTAATGCGCTCTTCAGCCGCTTTCGTAAGCGTGACGGCTGCGGGGATTTGGCGAGTTTTGGTATCAGTCATTAGAGCATTCCCAGTTCGAGGCGCGCTTCATCCGTCATCTTTTCCGGGCCCCAAGGCGGGTCGAACACCAGATTAACCTCAGCATCGCGAATACCCGGCACGCTGGCTGCCCGTAGCTCGACTTCGCCCGGCATAGTTTCGGCCACGGGGCAATTGGGCGTGGTGAGAGTCATAGTGACCACGCAATCCGCTTCGTCGTCAACTTCGACTCCGTAGATCAGGCCAAGATCATAAATATTGACTGGAATTTCGGGGTCATAAATCTCTTTGAGAGCCGCGACGACAGCCTCGTACAAATCACCGCCCGGCTCGCCAGTTTTCAGCCCTTCCGGCTTCTTTTGCAGGAAGCCTTCGAGATAATCGCGCTTGCGCTCCAGCTTTTCTGGTGCGCTTTCGTGATCGACAGCTTCGTCCACACGCGCGCGCCTTGGCTTTTCCATTGCGGTTTCTGGATTGCTCATCCGAAAATTTTCCTCGTTCTGTCTATCCCTGCAAGCAGAGCCTCTATGTCGCTTTCATCCGAATAAAGGCCGAAACTCGCGCGCGCTGTGGCTGGCACGCCGAGCGTATCCATCAGCGGCTGCGCGCAGTGATGGCCTGCGCGGATTGCAACGCCTGCTTCATCCAAGATCGTGCCCAGATCATGCGGATGCACTCCGTCGAGCATAAAGCTGACAATGCCCGCAGATTTCTCAGGACCATAAAGCGTCACATCGTTGCGGGCGCGCAAAGCATCGCGGGTTTTGGTGACCAGCGAGGCTTCATGTGCGAAGAGCTGCTCCATATCCATCGGCTCGACATAATCTATCGCCGCTTTCAGCGCTATTGCTTCAGCAATCATCGGCGTGCCCGCTTCAAAGCGTTGAGGGGCCGGGGCGTAGGTGGTTTTTTCAAAAGTTACGCGATCAATCATCGCGCCGCCGCCTTGATAGGGAGGCATGAATTCGAGAATGTCCTCGCGCGCCCACAACACGCCAATGCCCGTGGGACCGTACAATTTATGCGCTGAAAAGACGAAGAAGTCGCAATCAAGCTCAGCCATATTCAGCCGCATCCGCGGGGCCGATTGGCACCCATCAAGCAGCAATTTCGCGCCCACTTTATGGGCTGCTTTGGCGGCGCGCTTGGCCCCAAGAATAGAGCCAAGCACATTCGAAACATGCGCCAGCGCAACGATCTTGTGGGCTTCAGTCAAGTTCGCTTCAAGCCAGTCGAGGTCAATCCGGTGATCTTCCGTTAGCGGGCAGATATCAATATGCGCGCCCACTTGCTCAGCCAGCAATTGCCACGGCACGATATTGGAATGATGCTCAAGCGCAGACAGCATGATCCGGTCGCCCGCCTTGAGATTGGCCCCGCCCCAACTGTGCGCAACCAAATTGATCGCTTCAGTCGCGCCCTTGGTGAAGACCACTTCATTCGCGCTACCCGCGCCCATAAAGCTCGCAACCCGCTCACGTGCCGCTTCGAACGCGGAAGTCATCTCTGCAGAGCGCGCATAAACGCCGCGATGCACAGTGGCGTAATCTTCGCCCATCGCAGCGGCCATTGCATCGATCACAGCGCGCGGCTTTTGCGCAGTCGCGCCGGTATCGAGATAGTGCCAGCGCCCACCATCTTGCGTGGCGAGGCCAGGGAAGTCTGCGGAAAGTCCGTTCAAACTTGGAAGGGCAGCAGGCGCATTCACAGCTTTGCATTCTCCAGCTGATCGAGCGTGTAGTCGAGCAACTTCTGGCGTATCTTATCGTCTGCAATCGCTACAAATGCATCGCCGATAAAGGCTTGAACTTGCAGCTTGCGCGCCACTTCGGGCGGCAGACCGCGCGCAGCCATGTAGAACGCAGCTTGCCCGTCAAGCTGGCCAATCGCTGCGCCATGCGCGCACAGCACATCGTCAGCGAATATCTCAAGCTCGGGCTTGGTGTTGGCGCTAGCGCCTTTCTCAAGCAGCAATGCGCGGAAATTCATGCCTGCATCAGTCTTTTGCGCATCGCGCACCACTTCGATCCGACCCAGAAAATTGCCAGTGGAACGGCCCCATTGCACAGCGCGAACGACTTGGTTCGATGTCGCGTTTGGCTCCGCATGGATTGTGCGAGTCACGAACTCCTGAACTTTATCGCCACCCCCAACGGTGACCCCGCCGAATTCGAAATGCGCGCCTTCATCCAAAGTCACTTCGATTTCGATCCGTCGGTATTTGCCACCAGCGATTGTCTTGAACGCTTCGAACCGGCCGCCAGCACCCACATGCACGCGGAGCCGGTCGATACCGCCGCCAATGGCGTCGTCTCCGCTGGTCAAATTCACAGACGTTTCCGTGCGTGTTTCACCCGGAGACACTTCTAATGTGCGCCAGTGGTTGACCATTTCAGGCATGGCATTGGCCAAGTATTCGCTATCCGAATACCGCCAGGCCTCATCACGCGTGGTCGGAAGAATTGCAGCCTCGCTCATCAGGCAGCGACCTCGCTCATCACTGCGTCATAGCCTTCTTCTTCAAGCCGCAGAGCAAGCTC
>CALLIO010000251.1 GCA_938009055.1 uncultured Altererythrobacter sp. | reverse complement strand
CCATGCCCCATCCTTTACAATCTCGGCCTCGCAAAAGCTGAGCGCACGCGCGATCTGCGGCAGCGCCTTGGCGATTTTCTCCTCGTCCAATGGCTGGCCCACCACGCGGTGCATGATCCACGGCATCACCAGACCATGCTCAAACAGGGGGAAGAGGTAATTGTTCGCCACCGCAATCCACTTGTCCATCACTACGCGGGTCGCAGGGTTTTGCGGCTGAAGCGCGCCACAATTGTGCGCATTGTCGATATATTGCGCGATCGCGACGCTTTCATAAAGCTCGAGCCCATCAATCTCGACGACTGGCACTTTCCCGAAAGGATGGCGGCTCTGCGGGCTTTGCGCGGGCGTTGCGATGGTCTCGTGGCTGAGACCCGCCTCTTCAGCGGCGATCTGGACGATCCGCGTATAGGTCGAAATGACCGTGCCGAAAATTCGCAGGTCAGCCATGCGACCTCGCCCTTGGGACTAAACCCGCATTGGCATCAGCACGTACAGCGCTGGGTTCTTCTCATCTTCGCGGATCAGCGTGGGTGCGCCCGCATCAGCCAGGTGCAATTCCACCGTATCAGCGTCGATCTGGCCGAGGATGTCTTTCAGATAGTTGGCGTTGAAGCCAATCTCCATCTCGTCAGAGCCATATTCGCCCGCCAGCTCCTCAGCAGCCGTGCCATTGTCCGGTGATGTGACCGAAAGCGTGACCTTATCCGTCGTCAGCCCCATCTTCACAGCACGGGTTTTCTCGGTTGCAATTGTGGCAACGCGATCAACACCTTGGAAGAAGCTCTTGGGATCAACTTTCAAGAGTTTATCGTTCCCTGTCGGGATTACACGGCTGTAATCGGGGAAGGTTCCGTCGATCAGCTTGGAGGTGAGGACAACGCCGCCCTCACCACCCAAAGTGAAGCGAATTTTGCTGGCCGACAGGTCGATCTGGACGTTCCCGTCGAGCGATTCTTCGAGAAGCTTGCGCAATTCCGCGACCGCTTTGCGCGGTACAATCACGTCTGGCATCCCGTCAGCACCCTCGGGCCGGTCGAGCGTAAAGCGCGCGAGGCGGTGACCATCGGTCGCAGCCGCCTTCAGCACCGGCTTATCGTCATCCGTCACATGCAGGAAAATGCCGTTGAGATAATAGCGCGTTTCCTCGGTAGAGATCGCAAAGCGTGTGCGATCAATCATTTCTGCCAATGTCTTGGCAGGAAGCTCAAAGCTGGTCGGCAGATCACCTTCGACGATTACGGGGAAGTCATCGCGTGGCAAGGTCGGCAATTTGAACCGGCTGCGTCCGGCCTTGATCTCCATCCGGTTGTCGCTCGTCTCCAAGCTAACCTGACTGCCATCGGGCAGTTTGCGGGCAATATCGAAGAGCAAATGGGCGGAGACTGTGATCGCGCCTGCGCTGTCGACAGAGGCCGCGCTCATATTCTCAACCACTTGCAAGTCCAGATCGGTCGCCATCACTTTGAGCGAGCCGCCTTCTGACGCTTCGATCAGCACGTTGGAGAGGATCGGGATGGTGTTGCGCCGCTCGACCACCGATTGCACGTGGGAGAGACACCGCATCAGCGTTGCGCGTTCAATTGTGGCTTTCATTGCGTCCTACTCGCACCTAATTTTCGCGTTTTCATGGAGCTTCCACGCCTAACAAATTGGATGCGCGGAATCGGCACGAAAACGCCGTTTACCGTGGGAAGTGAATAGCGTGGCCTGTGGGATGGCAGCAAGCTGGCAGGTGCCGCTCGCGCGCCTTCTTTGGGGATAAATGGGCGGATATCGCCCGCTTATCAGCCTAGCATCGCCATTCCGCCGTTCACATGCAGCGTTTCGCCGGTCACATAGCCTGCCTCGCGGCTGGCGAGATAGGCAACCGCAGCGCCAATATCGCCGCCCTCGCCCATTCGCCCCATCGGGATGCGCGCATTCAGAGCGTCTTTCTGCGCATCGGGCAGTTCATCGGTCATTGCGGTGCGGATAAAGCCGGGCGCAACGCAATTGACGGTAATTCCTCGGCTGGCGAGTTCTTGCCCCAAAGATTTGGACATGCCGACAAGACCAGCCTTAGCAGCAGCATAGTTCATTTGCCCGGGATTGCCGGTTGAACCAACAACGCTAGTGATCGAGATAATCCGGCCAAATTTCGCTTTCATCATCGGGCGAGCGCTGGCCCGCATTAGGCGAAAAGCAGCCTCCAGATTGATGCGGATCACATCATCCCATTCCTCATCCTTCATCCGCATCGCCAGATTGTCGCGCGTTATGCCAGCATTGTTGATGAGAATATCGATCCCGCCGAGCTTTTCGACAACTGCGGGAATGAGGCCATCCACTTCGCTGGCCTTCCCCAGATTGCAGGTGATCTGGGCATGGTCTCGCCCTGACTCCGCATTCAATTCTGCGCCGAACTTGGCAAGCTTTTCTGCGTTTGAGCCGGACAAAGCCAGCGTTGCACCTTGGGCCGCCAGCGCGCGCGCAATTTCAGAGCCGATGCCCCCGCTTGCGCCAGTGACAAGAGCGTTCATTCCTTCAAGCGAAAACATTATGCGCTATCCTTTGCGAAATTTTCCAAATCTTCCATTGTGACAAGGCTGACCTGCTCGCTCTCGCCCGCGATCTTGCGGATCATTGGAGAGAGGACCTTGCCGCCAAGCTCGACAAATTGCTCCATCCCGTCGCGGTGCATTTGCGCCACACTTTCGCGCCAGCGCACGCGGCCAGTGACTTGCTCGACCAGCAGCCTTTGTTCCTCGGCAGGGTCGGT
>CALLIO010000250.1 GCA_938009055.1 uncultured Altererythrobacter sp. | reverse complement strand
CAACCCATCGTTAAGCGCCGTGATGAACAGAACGCAGCCAAGCTATGCCTTCTTTGCCGAAGATACAGAGGCTTTGCAGGAAACCTATCGTCATATCTGGGGGCCGCTTTATGTGGCGGGCGTTGAAATTGAAGCGGGCGAGACGCGCCAATGGCAGGTTTGGGTGCCAGGCACTTACCGCGCCGATGCAGCACTTGAGGTGAATGGCGAGGTGTTCGCCAAGGGTCAAACAGTGCAATTGCAGCGCGGATCGGTCGAATTGGCGTCCGTGCAGGGAAACGCCACTGGCCTTACTTGGAACGCGCTAAAATCTGTTCCCGCACAGCCAGAACCCAGCCGCCCGTTTTGGACAGACTTTTAGCCAATGGCCGCCTCGCAATCATTCCCATCTGAGCGCCCTCTTCACCCGCTGATTGGGCAAGCAAGGGCATGGCTCAAGCGCTTTCGCGTTCCGCTTTTCCTGCTCGCCGCAGCGATTTTCTTCGGCGGCCTTTGGTGGTCTGCCAGCGAGCTTGAGCTGGGGCTGTTCGAGCTCGACTGGCTTTACATTGCGCTACTCGGGCTGATCGTCGTGCCGCTTACGTTTCTCTATGGAGCGGTGAACTTCTGGGTGCTCGCCAAGGGTGCGGGCGCAACAAGCAATTTTGGCCTCGCCTTCAAAACCGCTTGCATCGCGCAGTTTGCGGAAATCCTTCCCCTGCCTGGCGGCGCAATGGTGCGCGGCGGCGCATTGATGGTTCAAGGCACCAGCCTCAAACGAGCAGCCAGCCATGTGACGGTTAACGCCGTTCTGTGGGTGGCATGTGCGGCATTGGCGGCAGGGATCGCGCTTGGGCTAGGCAATGCAATAGCGCTTGCGATAGCAGCCGGGGGCCTATTGGGCATCGGTCTTTGCCTCGCATGGATCACGCGCGCTTCGACGCTGGCAATCGCCCTAACCGCTTTTGTGATCCGCGGCTTTGGTCTGCTTTTGGCGGGCTTGCGTCTATTCCTCGCCTTTGCGGCAATCTCGGTTCCCTTGGATTTGATCGACGCTGTGCCATTTGCTTTTGCGGCCATATTGGGATCGGCATCCTCACTCGCTCCCGGCGGCCTCGGGATAGGCGAAATGCTGGGTGCAGCAATGGCAAACCTAACCGTGGTTACGCCTGCTGCGGCCTTTCTTGCAGTTGGCCTCAATCGTATTATTGGTATTGCCATAAGCGGTATCGCAACCGCGATTTTTGCTTTGACCGGCGGCACAGTCACGCAGAGCACAGCAGAGCAACCACAATGAAGTATTCGGGCATTATTCTCACGCAGCTGTCGATTTCGCTGCATCACACACCTTAAAGCCATGCGGACGCCGATGGGTGCCGCTATCAAGATTGCAAGGATAGGCAAATAGCAATGAAATACGCCAATGAAGTCAAAGCAGCGATTGAAATGGTTCAATCCCGCGGGATCCAGCCCACTCTTGAACGCGCGGTCAATTTCACCCGTGCGCGGTGGGAAGACCGTTCGCGGCGCAGCAGTTTTGAACGTATGGATTTGAAAGGGCCTCAAGTCCGAACCGTATTGGGCTCCAAGATGGAATTGTGGCCCGAGAAAGAGGGGCTCGACCGCGATCTGCTGCTCGACGGCATTCGCGAACCCGTGGCGACAGGACATATTTTGTCCATCCTCAAAGAAGATGATGTCGTCTTGGAAGTGGGCGCGAACATTGGGTATTATGCTCTGATGGAAGCGAGCCGCTGCCGCAAAATCTATGCGATTGAGCCGCATCCAGAAAATGTTGAGCGTCTGAAGCGCAACATCGAGCTGAATGGCTATGACAATATTGAAGTGCAGCATGCCGGCTTTGCTGAAAAAGACGGTAAGCTGAAGCTCTACACTTCTGAGCTTTCCAACTGGCATACGGCCAAGGAAAACCCCGGCTCACCAACAGATTTTGTGGAAGTGGATTGCTACAAGATCGACAGCTTTGCAGAAACCCACGAAACCCCGACCTTCATCAAAATGGATGTGGAGGGGTATGAATTGGAAGTCCTTCGCGGTGCGACCGAAACGCTCAAGAAAATCAGGCATTTGTTCATCGAACTGCATGGCAGCTTGCTGAAGGAAGATGAAATTCGCGAAGTGCTCGATAATATCGCGGCAAGCGGGCTAAAACCTTCGCTGGTTCTGCAATATGATCGCCCGGGAATGTCGCTCATCCGCGAACCGGAATTTCTCGACGACATCCGCAAGGGTGATCGCGGCACTTTCGAATTGTTTTTCGAACGCCAAGACTGAACTCGGCCGGTTGCTGACTAGTCAGCCAAACGCTCAAGTAGTCGCGCAACCCCTGCATCGGGCGTGAGCTCGCGCACAGTTTCAGCCGGTAGTCCAGTCAGCCTTGCGCCCTCACCCAAAGCGGCTTTCACAGCCTCAGCAAGCGCGCGCGCCTCTTCTGCCGGAACCGTTCGGATGGTCGCTGGATAGCGGCCCGCCAACTCATCAACCGCTGGCGAGCTGCGCGTGATAACCGGCTTACCCAT
>CALLIO010000249.1 GCA_938009055.1 uncultured Altererythrobacter sp. | reverse complement strand
CGGCTTGGGCAATACGGTGCGCCCGAGCCCCGCAATCGCTGAGCTGAGCGCTTGGCCCGGATTGCCCGCCTTGATCGTGGTCTTGGCCCCTTCGGGCAAGGTTGCCGCAGGCCATTTGATCCATACCTCTGGCGCGCCAGGAGCAGCGACAGTCACGCGTTCAGCGGGTGCCAATTGCACGCCCTCAAGCTCGCCCGGCCCATCAACCAGCCGGATCGCCAGATCGAGATTAGCCTCGGTGAAATCGGCATTCTCATCGGCCACCAGATGATATTGCACCTCTGGATTGGCCGCCTGATATTCGGCCAGCCGCAAGGACAGCCATTGCGCGTAAAATTCACGCGGCGCGGCAATTGTATAGCGATCTGACGCCTGCCCCGCCTGCATCGCCTGCACGCTTTCTTCAAACCGCAAGAACCCTTCGCGCAAGGAATCGAGCCCCGCAATCCCCTCAGGCGTTAGCTCCAAGCCTTTGGAAGTGCGGCGAAACAGCACAACGCCCAGATGATCCTCCAGCGCGCGGATCTGCTGACCCACGGCTGCAGGCGTAACCGCCAGCTCGTCAGCGGCCCGCGTGAACGAGAGATGCCGCGCGGCTGCGTCGTAAACGCGCAAGGCGTTCAAAGGTAGATGGGTGCGTTTCATAGCGGTGAGCGCACTATACGCTTGCCTCAATCACAGCAATAGCGATCAACCTTACGCTCACATAACCGCATTGTTCAGTTTCGATACTGTCTTATGCTATAGGATTAGCGAAAGTGTAAGGAATGGGAGGTGGGATCCATGACCAAACGCAGCGTATTCGAACGGTTTCGCTTGGCAGGGGCGTTAGTTCTCGCGGCTGTCCTTTCCAGCTTTGCAACCCCGATCACAGCCATTGTCGAAGCGCCTGCGCAAGCCCAGTCACGCGGTGCAAAATGCGGAAATATCAACCAGCGGTCCTGCACCATATTTGACCCGATCTACAATCGGCGCGGCGCCTGCAAAACGGGTCTAGCGCCAACAACAATCCTCGGCGGAAAATGCACAAAAACCAAGGCAAGCGTTCTAAAGGACGCGCGCAACGCCATCACCTCAGCTGCGCCCGTGACAAACCAGATTGTCCAAGCTTGGGGGCGCTGCTTCACTCCCAAAGCGCTGCTCGATGCGGGCCGTTCGGAGGGCGCCTTTTTCAATGCCATAGCCGGCAGCGATTGCTTGGCAGACGTCCTCTCAATCGCGAAAGACAATGGCTATGGTCATGTCGCAATCGGAACATCTGCCAGCCTTGGAATTGGGGTTGGCGGAGATGTCGAGACCGGCTTTGCCTTCGATGTGAATGGCAAACGCGCGCCGATCTTTTACCAGACCAAGGGTATTACTTTTTTCACCATTGGCGGCGGCGGGTCGATCGTGATCAACCTTGGCAAAGGGCCGCTGACGCTCGACAACCTTAGGGGCAATGAGCATGGGGCCAGCGTGGGTCTGGCGGCATTGGGCGGAGGAGGCGGAACCGCATCGTTCAACTATCAAGGCCAGTTGCAAAGCGTTGGCGTGATACTAACCACTGGAGCCAAAGGCGAGTTTGGCTATGTTCGCACCAATACCAGCGCGAAAAGCACATCGCGTGCTGCGCCGCAGACACGCCTAGCAATTGCTCCGCCGCGGGACGGAAGCCCCGGAAGCGACAATTTTGATCCACTGGTCTATGCCCGATCAGACCGCTCAACCAAATTGCGTCTTTGCAACGAAACCGAGCATCGCATCATCTATGCAGGCTTTGGCTTTTGGGACGATGGATCAGCAATGGGGCGCACAGGATGGTCAGCTAAAGGCTGGAAGAAGCTGCGTCAGGGCCAGTGCCAGACCACCACAATACCCAACTATTCCAACGGCCAAGCCTATGCCGGCGATGTCTATCTCTTCGCGACCAATGGCGAGGATTGGTGGGGACAGGGCAACATTGCGATGTGTGTCGACACGCCTTCTTCCAATCGCCCTTTGCGCCGCGCCAATGCTGACCTTGGATGTTTGAACGGGCAACGCGGAACGTTCGATACCGCCACATATGAGCTGGCGAATATTGCCCCTGCTCGCGACACCACTTTCACCTTTTCCGGGCCACCCGACTATCAACCCAAAGCACAATATTCCGCTACCTTGTGCAACCGGACGAGCGCAGCCACGATCATGGCCGGACTTGGGATTGAGGGTCGCAATAGGACCTATGTCCACGCTTGGTATGATTTGCCCCGAGGCGAATGCATCGATGTCGATCTGACCGGTCAAGACGGCGCGCCCTTCGGCTCGCGGGTCTATGCCTTTGCGACTGATCGCTTAGGCGTTTGGAACGGGATGGACCGCATCTTTTGTCTTCGCGATCCGGCGAAATACCGCAAGGTCTCCGATACGCAGACAAACAATTGCGACCTGCCAGAGCAATTTCGCACTGCGACCCATTATATCGGAGATCTCCAGGCAACGCCTCAGCTGCGGATGAATTTCACTGGTCGAGCGCCCACGTCATTCAAACTGAACGGCGCGTCGGCTTCGCAAAATTAGCGCGGCGTTGAACGCCCCATAGAGCTACTTATCCGCGGTTTCCGGCGCGGCCAGCGGGAAGAAGGGAATACGCACTTCAACCGGTTCGCCATCTTCGCGGTGGAAGGTGTAGAAGCCTTCCATCGAGCCATGCGGCGTTGTCAGCGGGCATCCAGAGACATAATCATGGCTTTGCCCCGGAGCGAGCTTGGGCTGTTCGCCCACCACGCCTTCTCCATCAACATGGTTCACCATGCCGCGCGAATCGGTGATCCGCCAATGGCGCGATTTTAGCTGCAACGACTCGTGCGAGGCGTTTTCGATACGGATGTGATAGACCCAAAACCACTTGCCCACCTCTGGCTGGGATTGCTCGGGCAGGAAGTTGACGGCGACCCTAACGGTCACTCCGTCTGTTTGGGCGGAATGGCTGAATAGCTCTTTCATCGGGCATAGAACCTAGCGATTGATTGGCGCGCGGCAAGGGGTAACACGATCAATTTCCCCTATGTATCCCGCAGGCCACACTATGCGAAAGTGCGCAGAGGTTACGTTCCCGGCAATGTGACCGGTTTAAACAGATCGTCTTGATCTTCGGGAGCTGGAGCAACGAATTTCCCTTCCGCATCGAGCTGATCGGCGGGATTATGCTTTGCCAGGAAAGTATCGAGCGCATCATACCATTTCTGCTCGTTCTCTTTCTTGGAAAAGGAATGCCCCTCCCCTTCAATCAGCAAAGTCTGAGGCGGCATAGGCGCATCTGCCGCAGCCTCGTTCATCAGCTCATATTGTTTGATCGGAACGTTTGAATCTGCAGAACCGTGCGCAAGCAGTACGGGTCGGTTTAGGTTATCAGCCAAGCGGTAAGGCGAAACATCATCCAGATCGAAAGACTTATCATCCCCTTCAATCTTGTTCTGCCACCGTTTGCCTGCTTTGCTCGTAAGATAGCGCCGGTCATATCGCAGCATCTTGTCCCAATCGGTTACGCCCGCCCAACTGGCGCCGCAGCGATAGCGTTCCGGATTGCGCAGCACTGCCCATAGCGCCGCGTAACCGCCGTAAGAGCCGCCGATCACGCAGACGCGGTTGGGATCAGCAATCCCCTCAGCCACCGCCCAATCCATGGCGTCATCGAGATCATCCTGCATGCCGCGCCCGACTTCGCCGACCCCCAAATCATAAAAGGCATCGCCATACCCGCCAGACCCACGAAAATTGGGCTGGATTACGGCATATCCGCGATTGGCGAAAAATTGCACTTGGTCATCATAGCGCAGCTTATCTCGGATCCCAAAAGGGCCGCCATGCGGGTGGATGATGAGCGGCAAGTTCTTCGCCTCGCGCCCCTTGGGCAGGGTCAGAAAAGCGCGAATGTCAGTGCCATCGCGCGCTTGATAGGTAAATGCCTTGGGCTTCGCGAGTTGCCGGAAATCAATCTTCGGCCGGTATTGGGCAAGCTCCTGAAGTTTTTGGCCAGAGCGATCGTAGTAATAAAGGACACCCGGGTCCGCCTCGCTGCTGGCCCAGACTAGCATCCGGTCAGCCGTATCAGAGCGCGAGGTAATCGAGATCTGCATATCCGGTAAGATACCCTGCAGATCCTTATACGCTGCTGCATATTCATCATCGAACCAGACAATCTGCGAGCGATCATCTGTGTAGAGCGCTGCAAGCGGCTTGCCATCTTGCATCCATAGTTCCTCGACGTCCCAGTCAGGATTTTCGTAAAAGGTCTCGGCTATTTCGCGCTTGGCATAGTCATACAATCGCACGCCGACACGGCCATCCTCGTTCTCATCAAGAACATAGCCCTTGTCCGACCCGCTTATGACCTGAATGGCATCGAAAAATCCCTCACGATCGCCGGGTTTGACCTTACCAATTTTCTCCAGCTTAGAAGACTCATCACTGCGGTACCAAATTTGGAACCGACGCTTGAACCAACCGGTCCCCAGCCTAACAATACCGTCATTATCAGCGGCCCACGCCCAAACGCCTTTCTTCGGCTCTTGGATACGGACGGGCTCTTTGTCTCCGTTCAAATCATACCGAAAAACCGATGGATAATGAAAGCGTCCGTCCCCGCGATGCGCAACCAGAGCATAATCGGCATCATCCGAAACGTGGACTATGCTTTCGGTCAGGCCCCGCGGATTGGGATTGAGGAAGTCGAACTTGCCCAATTTGGGTTCGGCCAAGATAAGCCGAGTGTAACGTACGTACCATCCATAACGCACTGCGACGCTTGATACGCGCAGCAGCATCTTGTCATTGGATACCCACTGGTACTCCATGATTGAAGTGCCGCGTGCGAACCGCATGGTGTTCAATAACTTTCCCCCGTCCACCAAGGTAACGACCATCTGAAATTGTTCGCGCTGCTTGCGGACGAAGGATAATGCCTTGCCATCGGGGGACAGCTGCGCATCCCATAAATCCCCGCGACTGGCAAAATGCGCGGTTGGAATCAGGGGCGGCTTCTCTTGCGATGCGTTACTACCTGCATTGGCGGGCGGTAATTGCGAGGGCTTAGTAGCAACCTGCGCAGAAGGTGCTACTTGTTCTAAGGCGCGCTCTGACGATTGTTCGCTTACTGAAGGGTCTTGGGCCGCCTCCTCCTCCTGTGCCATCACCGGCGCTGCGCCGATTCCAAACAAGAATGCCGCGCCTAGGAAGACACCGAAAAGCTGCGCAATTAAGCCCAATGAACCATCCCCTAATCAAAGTATTATGACTAGGCGCAGACAAACAAATTACTTAAGACTTTGCAAGCTCTTCTGCGATTTGTCCCAGCCGTTCTTTGCCGAAGAATATCTCATCTCCGACAAACATGGTGGGAATGCCAAAGGCCCCGCGCTCTACCGCATTGGAGGTGTTGTCGATCAGGCCTTGCTTGACCTCTTCTGTCTGGATCCGCGCCATCAGGTCAGCCGGATCAAATCCGCCCGCTGCGATGGCTGCGCCGACGGCTTCAGGGTCGGTGAGGTCAAGCCCCTCTTCCCAGATGGGGCCGAGCATCGCCTCAATAAATTGTACCGCGCGGCCATCTTGATCGGCGGCCAACAGCATGCGCTGCAAGGTGATCGAGTTAAACGGGAATTGCGGGTGGAGCTTATATTTCGTCAGGCCATGCTTTTCGATGAAGCGGCGCATTTCGAGCATACCATATTCGACCTTGCCCTTGACCTCGGCATCGCGGATCATCGGCGGGGCGTTACCGGTCAACTTGTGCATTCCGCCAAGAAACACCGGCGTTATGTCCAGGCCAGCGCCCGCATCTTTCACCACATCGCGCAGCGGCCCCCAGATAAGATAGGCATTGGGGCTGACGAAATCGAAAATCAGCTCGACAGATTTGGACATGGTTTGGTTCTCTCCCTTTGGTCAGGTGAGTTGCACAAGGAAACCAGCTTCGCAAGTATGATTGGTGGCAGGGTTCGAAAGCTTGGTCACGGCAGTCAAAGACCGACCGGTCGCCCGCAGCGGGCGCGGCTTGCCGCGCATCTAGCGAGGACGCTCCCACGGAGGTGGGAGCGCAATACACTAGTGCGGCGCCAGCCCATCCTCCAGACCCATACGGTCTTCCAGCGCGAACTTGTCATGCAGATCAGCGCTTGCCTGATTGAGGCCAACGACCCGCGTATGGCGGCCATTGCGGCGCATCCGCTCGACCACTTTATCAAGCGCGCCAATCGCTGAAATATCCCAGAAATGCGCGCCGGAAACGTCGATCACGACATTATGCGCTGCGTCTTCATATTGGCTTTCCGGACCCAGTTGAGCGATGAATTTGTCGACGCTTGCAAAGAACAATTCGCCGGTCACGCGGTAAACCGCGCTGTGCTCTCGCCGGATCCGCTCAACGGCAAACATCCCGCGCACCTTGTTGGCAAAGAAGATGCCCGACAAGAGCACGCCGATCAGCACGCCCATCGCCAGATCATGCGTCCACACCACCACGACCACAGTGGCGATCATCACCACGCTGGAGGATGGCGGATGGCGGCGCAGATTGGGGATCGAGTTCCAGCTGAATGTGCCGATCGAAACCATAATCATCACCGCGACCAGCGCAGGCATTGGCACTTGGCCAACCCATGACCCCAGCACGGAAAGCAGGAAAAGCAAAAATGCGCCCGCGGTAAAGGTCGACAACCGCCCTCGCCCGCCAGATACCACATTGATCACCGATTGGCCGATCATCGCGCAGCCGCCCATGCCGCCAAAACATGCAGCGACAATATTGGCGACGCCTTGGCCCGCGCTCTCGCGCTGCTTGCTGCTGTCAGTATGCGTCAGATCGTCGACAATTTGTGCGGTGAGCAGGCTCTCAAGCAAGCCCACTGCCGCCATCGTTAGCGAGTAAGGCAAGATGATCTGCAAGGTTTCCCATGTCAGGGGAATATTGGGCAGTGCAAAGCTCGGCAGGCCATCGGGCAATTTGCCCTCGCCCGCGACATTGTTCACCGGAAGGGCGAAATAGACCGCCGCGATGGTCAATACGACAATCGCCACCAGCGGGCTTGGAATGCTTTTGGTGATGCGCGGGAAGCCGTAAATGATGGCAAGGCCAGCTGCGACCATTGCCCAAGTCCACGGGCCAACGCCCTCATTACCGGGCAAAAGCTGGGGTACCTGCGCCATGAAGATCAGGATCGCCAGCGCGTTCACGAAGCCGGTGATGACCGAGCGACTGACGAATTG
>CALLIO010000248.1 GCA_938009055.1 uncultured Altererythrobacter sp. | reverse complement strand
AACCGGTCCGTGTCGAAATAGATCACGTTCTGGCCATTGATCGCATTTTCGAAATGCAGCTGCGAACCAACCGCAGGGCCGGTAGGAGCCGTGTTATTCGTGGTCGTTTGCGGCACGGTATTCACCGGCGGCGGGGGAAGTTCCTCGGGCGCTTTCTTCTGACAAGCTGCAAGACCAGCGGTCCCAGCTAGGAGCATGATGATGGCAAAACGCTGTTTCATTGGGGATACTTCCTTTCGCGTAGTGGCATAGGTTTAATCACTTGTCGGCGCGATGAACAGTCGGCGCGCAAAATTGTTTCGCTTTGGATCACAATGGTGCCTCACGGCAGGATCGGACCCCATGCCGGATCAGAGGCATCGACCGGCGTTGGCAGGCGGCGTTCGTTCTCGCCCGTCAAATCGACTTGATAGAGTGCGCTTTTGCCCGAACCTCTGCTGGTGCGGAAAAACTGGATGATCCGGCCATTGGGCGCCCATGTCGGTGCCTCGTCCTGCCAGCCGCCCGTCAATACGCGCATGCCGCGGCCATTGGGACTCATCACCGCAATGTTGAAGTCCCCTGCAATCCGCGTGAAGGCAATCTGGTCGCCGCGCGGGCTCCATTCCGGCGTGGCGCAGCGCCCGCCCGAAAAGCTGATGCGCTTCTGGTTCGAACCATCGGCATCCATCACATAGCATTGCTGGCTGCCCGACCGGTCGCTTTCAAACACAATCTTCGAACCATCGGGCGAGTAGGACCCGCCAATATCAATTCCCGGCGTGGTGGTCAGGCGAGTCGAGCGCCCTCCGCTGGACGATACGCGGAATATGTCGGTGTTGCCGTTCACCGCCATCGAATAAAGGATGAAGCGGCCGTCCGGGCTCCAGCGCGGGGCAAAGGTCGGATTGGTCGACTGGCTAACCAGCACCTGCTTACCCGATCCGATGTTGTAAACGTAAAGGCGCGGATTCCCGTCGACATAGGAAAGATACAGTAGCCGCTTGTAATCGGGCGAGTAACGCGGGGTCAGCGCGGTCGCACTGCCCAAGGTGAGGAAGCGATGGTTCGCACCGTCGCTATCCATTACCGCCAAACGCTTGACGCGCTTATCTTTCGGCCCGGTCTCAGCAATATAGGCGATCCGGCTGTCGAAGAAGGGATCCTCACCCGTCAGCCGCGAATAGACCAAGTCGGAGCATTTATGCGCCGCACGGCGCCAATCGGCAGGCGGGACGATCCAGCCGCCGCTTTCCAGCTCATCCTGCAAGGCAACATCATAGAGGTAACATCCCACTGCCAGCCGCCCATCTGCGCGCGCCTGGACAAAGCCGTGGACCAGCATCTCTGCACCTCTGCCACCCCAAGTGCCGAAGCTGGGCGCTCGGATCTGGCGGAAACTGGGCTGCGGCAGCGCGTCAGGGCCGGTCGGTTTGAACAGGCCATTGTTGCGTAGGTTCGCGGTGATGACGCGGGCGATTTCCTTGCCCAATGCCGCCGTGCCCGATGAGTTCGCAGGAGTTGGCGCATTGCGGTCGGTTGCAAAGCCGGGGATGGCGATGCCAATGTCTTCCCATGCGCTTTCATCGGTGACGGTGAATTCGAGCCCGCCCTCATCCTCATCATCCGAAGCGCTATCGACGGTTTCCACCTCGCCGCCCTCTGGCTCGGGCGAGCTCAGATCGCTGTCCTGCGCCCATGCCGGCATGCTCCAGACCAAACCTAACGCGGCCAAAAATGCTGTGAGTTTTTTCATCGTGACAGGTTCCTATCGAAGCGCGCGCCGCTGATCGACTTCCATGCGTTGTAATACTCTGGGGGCAAGTCAAATGGAGCTGCCCTGCGAACTGCGGCAATCGCGCGTTCGGCATGGATGTCTTTTTGCGGGCTGTTGGAGGCGTTGACGCCGGTCTGGCGCACAATGCGCGGGCGCCCATTGAGCGAGCCATCTTCGTTGAGCCGGAAAGCGAGGATCGTGACCAGCCGGTCCGCATCCACGCCCGATGGCGCATCCCAATGCGGCTTTAGCTGGCGGCTGATCGCTTGCACGATCGAAGCCTTGGCGCTCGCGCCAATCTGGCTTGCGGGAATGCGGGTTTCATTGCTTGTCGTCGAGCTGCCTGCTCCGGGTAGGAAATCGTTCCCGATCCGGCTTCCGCCGCTGCGCTGCGTGGGAGTGGCACGCGGGGTCGGCGCTGGCGTGCTGCGCGTTTGTTCAGGGCGACGGCGCGACGCATTGTTGGTGGGCTGGCGGGTCGCGCGCGGTCGTGGCGGAGTGACTTGCCTTGGCTGAGTAGACGCAGTGGCTTGCGGCTGCGGCTCAACCGGCGTGGCCAAAGGCGCTTCAACCGGTTCGCTCACCGGCGCGGGCGTATCGCTCAAAACCGGTGCAACAGCCGCCTGACTTTCGGCGACCGGCTGCGGCGCGGTGGATTCCAGACCGACCTCTGTTGCGAGGCTGACCGTCATCCGTTCCGGCATCGTGAAGACTTCTTCGCGCACCGGCTGCAACAAAAAGACCAGCGCCAAGAGGCCATGCAGAACAATTGCGATCAGCAAGCCGACCTGCTCTTCTGTTCTAAATTGGCGAATATCCACCATCACACATCCAAACCTATGGCCCCAAAACTATGGAGGCGTTTCTGAACCGCTTGTGAGCAAGGAGATCGAGTTGAAGCCCGCGCGGTTCAGCTCACCCATCACAGCCATCACCCTGCCGTATTGCAAGCTCGTATCGCCGCGCAAAGTGACCATCGGGCGCTCGCCATCATTGTTGTTGATCGCCGCCAGTGCCTGCGGAAAGCCGCCTGCCGGCACCGCTGTATCATCGATATAAATCACACCATCGGAATCGACAGAGATTGTTATCTGCTCGGGCTCTTGATCGACCGGATTGGCGCGGCTTTCGGGCAGTTCAATCGGCACGCCGGATGCAAGCAGCGGGGCGGTGACCATAAAGATGATGAGCAACACCAGCATCACGTCAACGAAGGGCGTGACGTTGATCTCTGCCATCGGTGCGCGGCGCGAACGGCGGGATGTGCGGTTGGAGGAGAGGGACGCTCCCATGTTTAAACCTTGTCCAATTCGCGGCTTAGCCCGCCAAGGAACCGGTCTGCAAAACGCTGCAAGCGCGCTTCAAAACGGTTCACGCGGTGGCTGAACCGGTTGTAGGCGATCACCGCCGGGATGGCGGCGAACAGGCCAATCGCGGTCGCAAACAGCGCCTCTGAAATGCCCGGTGCCACAACTGCGAGCGAAGAGCTTTCCTGCGCACCGATTTGGAAGAAACTGTTCATGATCCCCCACACCGTTCCGAACAGGCCAACAAAGGGCGCGACAGAGCCGGTTGTGGCGAGAAAATTGAGCCGTTCGGCCAGATCATCGGCCTCTTGCGCAACACGGCTTTCCATCGCGCCGCTCAGCCTTTGCCGTGTGCCATCGCGGTCAATCGGCTTAACTTTCGTGGAGCGCTTCCATTCGTCCATGCCCACGCTGGCAATCCGCGCCATCGGCTGCTTGCTGCGCGTTTCGGCCGTCAGCGTCTTGGAAAAATCGCTCGTGCTCCAAAACTCTTCCTCAAACCCGCGCGATCCGCGTTCGAGCTTGCCCATCCGCATCGAGAAGGAAACGATAATCATCCAAGTCCAGATACTGGCGAGGATCAGCCCCACCATCACCGCTTGGACGACAATATCCGCCTCCAAGAATAGCTCGATCGGGCTGAGCCGTGTGGGCGCGTCAGCGGCGGCTGCCATCAGTGTCAATTGCGAAGTCATTGTGCCTCTTCATCCAAAACAGTTTTAAAAGCCGCGATCCAATCAGCCGGCTGGCGGCGCGGGCGACCCTCTAGCGAGATAAATCCCACCCGAAGGTTCGCCTCGCACAGCTTTTCCTCCCCCCGCCGAGCAATCTGATGCATCTGGCACGAAGCCGCGCCGAGCGCAGTGCAGCGCGTTTCGATCACCACATCATCATCCAGCTTCGCCGGACGCAGATATTTCAAATTGATATCAGCCAGCGCATAGGCGCCTTCTCCCGCTTCAATCGCAGCGCGCTGATCAATTTTCAGCATTCTGAGCAGATCAGACCGCGCGCGTTCGAACCAGCGCAGATAATTCGCGTGATACGTAATGCCCGACAGATCGGTATCCTCATAATAGACGCGAACCGCATACAAATGCGTCGTGCCATCAAAGCATCCGCCGGGAGGGTTCGGTGTCATCATTAACCATGCGCTCTACCGCAGCCAGAATCCGCTGCAAAGAGCGGATTGGAACGCTCCACATGAACGGCGATGAAACGAGTCTTTTTTAGGATCGCACGCCGTCCGGCGCGCGACATCC
>CALLIO010000247.1 GCA_938009055.1 uncultured Altererythrobacter sp. | reverse complement strand
ACGCTGGTGCTGGCGTCTTGGCGTCAAATCCTTGGGCGTGGAGCGCAATCAGGAACTGGTCGCTGCTTGCGAAAAAGCCATGCGCGACACCAAGGCTCAACCCGATGCTTTCTTTTACGCACACAGGGGCGGACGCGAGGCTGACGGTGAGTTAGCCGAGATCTTTGCAGGCTATGAAACCACCGCTGACACGCATCCTTATTGGAACGAAGGCGCTCCCCAATCCATGCTGATTGACGAAGTGGAAAGCCTGTGGTCAGCGATAGATGAAAGGGATGACTGGAACCCGTTGGAGGGCAAAATCGCTGCCATCCGGCGGATGAGCGATGCGCATGGGCCCGCGCCCAAACCATGGGGGCATATGTAAAGTACCAAGGTGTAAATCCTTAGGGCGCGCTCTTTTCAAGTTCATCATGTTCATCTAACGCGGTCGCTCATATCGGGACTGTTCAACGAAAAGCCATGTCAGACCAAACCCTTGTTTCCTACGAGCCGGCAACGGGAGAGGAATTGTGGCGCGGTAATCGCAGTGATGTGGCCGCTTGCGTCGAGCGCGCACGCCGCGCCTGGCCGGAATGGGCCTCCCAACCTCTTGCCAACCGAATCGAATTGCTGCGCCGTTTCGTCAACACAGTGCGGGCAGAGGCCGACACCTTTGCCGATTTGATTGCACGCGAGACCGGCAAACCCTTGTGGGAAGCGCGCACTGAAGTGGATGCGGTGATGGGGAAGGTCGAGATTTCGGTCAGCGCCTATGCCGAGCGCACGGGCAAAAAACGGCTCGACAGCGCTTTGCAAGGCACAGCGGCCTTGCGCCACAAACCGCATGGCGTGATGGCGGTGCTTGGCCCCTACAACTTCCCCGCCCACCTTCCCAATGGACACATTGTGCCAGCATTGATCGCGGGCAATACCGTTGTCTTCAAACCGAGCGAGAAAACGCCAGCCGTGGGCGCTTTTCTGGTCGACTGCTTCCACAAATCGGGCATTCCCCAAGCGGTCTTGCAATTGGCGATCGGCGATTTGGAAGAGGGCAAAGCGCTGATCGCTGACCCTGGCATTGACGGGGTTTTGTTCACCGGATCGGTGCAAGGCGGGATTGCCATCAACCGCAAGCTGGCATCCAATCCGGGCAAGCTCGTTGCGCTGGAAATGGGCGGCAACAATCCGCTCGTTGTGCTGCCCAATCCGAAAATGGCCGATGCGGCGGTGCTTACTGTGCAAAGCGCCTTCACCACCGCTGGGCAGAGATGCACTGCGGCACGGCGGCTGGTCATCGTCGAGGATGCTTATGACGAGATGATGGAGCATCTTATCCCGCTCGCCAAAAAGCTGATCGTTGATGAGCCCTTTGCCGAACCAGCCCCTTTCATGGGGTCGGTGATAGACAATGAGACCGCCGATTTGCTGACGGAAAGCTTCGTCCATCTGCTGACCAATGGCGGCAAGGCGTTGATGCATATGAAGCGGCCACAGGCGGACAAGCCGTTCCTGACGCCCGGCATTATCGACACGACTGCAATGCAGGACAGGCCCGATGTCGAGCTGTTCGGCCCTATTCTTCAAGTGATCAAAGTTCCAGATTTTGATGCCGCCATTGCAGAGGCGAATAACACCCGCTTCGGCCTTTCCGCATCACTAATCGGCGGCAAGCCAGCGGATTACGACCGCTTTTGGGCCAATGTGCGCGCGGGGATCGTCAATTGGAACCGGCCCACCAATGGTGCCTCTTCAGCGGCCCCGTTTGGCGGCGTGGGCTTGTCGGGCAACCACCGGCCCGCAGCTTTCTACGCGGCGGACTATTGCGCTTATCCTGTTGCAAGTTCGGAAATGGAGCAACCACGCGCCAGCATCGGCCTTGGCTTGAAAGAGTAATTGCTCAGCTTCCAGCGGTTTTGGCCAAGCTCACAATATCGACTTCGGTTTGAAACCCGCCACGTGGCCGCGCGTGAACCGCAAGGCTGCCCTTTGCCGAAGTGCCAAGGAGCGCGCTCTCCTCGCCCTTGGAATACCGCAGCTGGAAACCGGCGCGTTTCGCCATATTGAAGTGGAATTGCATGACCTCCTCGACCGGCAGATCGGTGAGATAGGTGACGATGCGAATGTTGCAGCGGTCCTGCGGATTGCCGGCAGCCTCGACCAATGCGCCATGCGGCACGATCTGCGCATATTCGGGCAGGCGCACTGCCCAAACGGCTGAATAGTTGAGCCGCTCTGCACATTTCTTCGCGAAATCGATCCGTGATGCACGCTCGGCTGCGGTGAGCGCTCCGGCAAGCTGCGGCCACTGCTCATCCTCGTCAGGCATTGGCATATCCGCGATCTTGCCCCCTTCGAGCAGCAAAGTCCGGCTCGCGGCTTGCGCTTTTGTGCGTTCTTCCGGCCCGGTGAGCGGCGGCGGGATGGAGGAATCATAACCAACCGTCAGCGCTGCATTTGCTTCGTTCTGTGAGGCAAGGTCAGGATCAACCATCAAATGATCGCCCAGGGCCTGCTCGATCAGCGGATCGCTCGTTTCGTTCAATCCATCGTCCTGCGCCGCGTCAGAGCACGCTGACAGCGCCCAAAAAGCGCTGAGAAGGAGCAAAGAAGGACGAGCTTGTCGCATACGTCCAATCGCATTCGCGCAATATGGTTAAAAAGGCGTGAGATTAGCGTTGCAGAAGCGCTGACCCGTAAAAAAGTGAAAGCGCCCCCTCACCCGACATCAGGACCGGTGCGAGCAAAGGGACGCCTTCCGCGGCTTGGTGGGAGCCACGCCCGGGCCTTTGGTGGGTCGGCCCAAGTCATAAAACTGCTTCGGCCAGCGATTGGCCGTCAAGGCAATCAAGCGGGCAGGCCTACCTAACCCCCTCAATTTGTGTGCCTTTTATAGGATCACAATGCTGAACCTAATGCAACAGACGCTTCAGATAACGTCAGAATCGGTGCAACGTTGTAAACTGTCGCAACATATTTAGCGTTTCGCGCAGGTTTTAGTGTAAAGCCATGTAAATAAATTGCGTCAGACTATTACGATATGGCCCAGTTGAGAGTTTTTCCTGCGTGGAAGGGTACGATATCACTACCGCCCGCCTGCAATAGATCGGGCACATTGACTTCAGCTCTTGTCAAAGTGATGCGTTCATCATTCGCCGGCAGACCATAAAATGCTGGCCCATTGAGCGAGGCGAAAGCCTCGAACTGGTCCAATGCGTCTTCTTCCTCAAACACCGCCAGATAGCTTTCCAGCGCATAGGGTGCGTTGAAAATGCCCGCGCAGCCGCAGGCCGATTCCTTATCTTCGCGCGCATGCGGCGCGCTATCAGTGCCAAGGAAGAATTTGGGCGATCCCGATGTCGCTGCTTTGCGTAAGGCCAGCCGATGCGTCTCGCGCTTAGCGACGGGAAGGCAGTAATTGTGCGGCTGGATTCCGCCCACCAGCATGGCATTGCGGTTGATGTGCAAATGCTGCGGAGTGATCGTGGCCGCAACATTGGCAGGAGCGCCGAGCACGAACTCCACCGCATCGCTGGTTGTGATATGTTCGAACACCACTTTGAGCGCGGGGAAATTCTCAACAATCGCGCGCAAATGCCGCTCGATAAACTCAGCCTCGCGGTCAAACACGTCAATCTCGTGATCGGTCACTTCGCCATGCACGCATAGCACGACCCCGGCGGCCTCCATCGCTTCGAGCACGGGGTATATTTTTTGCACATCGCTCACCCCGTGCGCTGAATTGGTCGTGGCATTGGCGGGATAAAGCTTGGCAGCGGTGAACACGCCCGCCTCGGCCCCTGCGACCAAATCAGCAGAATCGGTCGTATCGGTGAGATAGCAGGTCATCAGGGGGGTAAAGTCCATGCCATCGGGCACAGCCGCCATGATCCGCTCGCGATATGCCCTGGCACTGGCAGTATCGGTGACGGGCTGCGAGAGGTTGGGCATCACAATCGCACGAGCAAACTGGCGCGCGGTATATTGCGTCACATCGCGCAGCATATCGCCATCGCGCAAATGCAGGTGCCAATCATCGGGGCGAGCAATCGTCAGGGACTGTATCATTAACGCTGCCCTAGCCAGCCAATTGCGCTCTTTCCAGTGCTGGCGGGCGGCCTTATGAGCTTTTTTCATGAAAAGAATTGGATTTCTGGCCTGCCCCACAACTCTGCCCGGCTCGGGCGTCAGGCGCGATGACGCGTTTGAGCATGACCTTCAGATCACCGCCTACGAACCCGCATTCGCGAAGCATGGCTTATCGCTCAAGGTGATTGATTGGCGCGCGCCCTTGGAAGCGTTTGAAGGGATCGAGCTGGTGCTGCTGGGCACGGCATGGGATTATCAGGATCATGCCGAGGAATTCCTCGCGAAGCTCGACGCACTGGAAGCTGCTGGCCTTCTGGTCTGCAACAATGCCGCGACCGTGCGCTGGAATGTCGAGAAGACCTATTTGCGCGCACTGTCTGATGCGGGCGCGGCTACAATCCCAACGCTGTGGGTCGATCGCGTGGACGCGCGCGGCGTGGCCAATGCGATGAAGCATTTCGGCGCGGACAGCGTAGTGGTGAAGCGGCAAGTGGGCGCGGGCGCGCTTGGTCAGCATCGCTTTTCGCGAAGCTCAATGCCCGATGCTGATTGGGTGATGGAACAGCCCGCGATGATCCAACCCTTCCTCCCGCAGATCACCCAAGAAGGCGAGCTATCCTTCATCTTCATCGACGGCGCGCTGTCGCATGCGCTGGTAAAGCGCGCGGCCAAGGGCGATTACCGAATCCAGTCACTTTATGGCGGGACGGAAAAAGCACTTGAGCCATCAGTTGAAGATACTGCAGCGGCCCGTGCGATCCTCGCCAATGTGCCGGGCGGCCCGCCGCTTTATGCCCGCGTGGATATGCTACGCGGAGAGGATGACGCGCTTTTGCTTATGGAATGCGAGCTAATCGAACCCTATCTCTATCCTGTCCAAGGGCCTAAGCTTGGCGAAAATCTTGCCGCGGCCATAGCCAAGAGAGTGACCCAAAAGTGAGCGCAACCCGCCTTTCAAATCGCGCCGTGATCCGTCTGTCCGCCGAGGAAGACGGCGAGGATGTGCGCGGCTTCTTGCAAGGGCTCGTCACCAATGATGTGTCAGGCGATTTGCCAGCCTATGCCGCGCTGCTGAGCGCGCAAGGTAAGACGATGTTCGACTTTCTAGTGTGGGAGGATGCGGGCGATATCCTGGTGGATTGCGAAGCGGAACTCGCTGATGATCTGGTCAAGCGCCTCTCACTCTATCGCTTGCGCCGCAAGATCGCGATTGGCCGCGATACGAATTTGAGCGTGCATTGGAGCCCCAATCCGCAAGGTAAAGCAACGCCCGACCCGCGCCTGCCAGCGCTCGGTTTTCGTTGGATTGGCTCAGATACGTCTGATGAAGCAGCCGATAACGCGTGGCTTGCGCAGCGGCTTTCGCTGGGCGTGCCCGAAGGATTTGCCGAGCTGGGCGATATACTGTGGCTTGAAACCAATGCGGTTGAGCTCAATGGTGTGAGCTTTGAAAAGGGCTGCTATATTGGGCAGGAGAACACCGCGCGCATGAACTGGCGGCAGAAAGTGAACCGGCGCTTGGTTGTTGTCCCGCTTGAAAAGTCGGAAGAAAAACGCCGCAAGATTGCCCATGACACGCTTGGGCTTGCCGTCGACCACCTGCGGCTTAGCGACATCGACCTTGCGTCAGCGCCTGAATGGCTGGCCACTTCGCTGGCGGATTAGACCTCAGCTCTCTTGATGGATCACGCTGATGGTGTGCTCCAAAATGCGCTCTGCCCGATCGCGCGCGGCAGTTTCGGGTAGTCCCAGCGAGCGGGTCAGCGCAGAACCGATCAACGCATCGCCCATCGCCAGCAGCACCAGTCCCAAAGTCTCGTCATGGACGCGCATGCCGCCAAGCTGGCCTTGATTTTCTCCGGGCGTTTCCTCAGGCGCGATTTCATGCACAAGCTCGTGAATTTTCTCGACAATCGGGCTTAGCGCATCCTCATTCCCGGTCAGGATCATCCAGCTGGCGAGCGCCCCTGCCCCTTCTTTGTCGAACGCATCAAAGGTGAGGTCGACGACTTCGCGCGGACTGCCCAAACCGGCGCGTGATGCGCGCACAGCCTCTGCAATAGTCTCGCAAACCGTCTCTGCCAGATGCCGCGCCAATTCTTTTTGTAGACCCGCAGCTGACCCGAAATGGTGCAGCAAATTCGCATGTGTGCGCCCAATTCGCCCAGAAACCGCTTTTAAAGTAACCGCTTGCGGCCCGGCCTCGATCAATAGAGCGCGCGCCGCTTCCAAAGCGGAACTTCGCGACTCCTCGGGCGTTAACCTCTTACGACTTGTCATTAATTACTTAGCCTAGTATTTTCACGTTTATGAACAAACAAACCTCGATTGATCTAGAGCGCTCCAAACCGCTCGACAAGTCCGCCGGCCAGCAAGCCGGGGATGGGATCACCGCCCGCGCCAGCGCCACTCCAGAAGAGCACGCGCTGATTGTACGCGATGAACGCTTCGATCGCGAGGCAATGGTGCCGCGTCACTGGCATTCCGGCGATCCGGTGGCGACAGCATGGTACAATTCAGTCTCTGCCAGCCTACCGCGCGGCGAGGCTTTCTTCATCGATACGATGCGTGATTTCCGCGATGATGTGCCTGAGAAGATTGCGCGCGAGATCAAGGCGTTTTGCACCCAGGAAATCAACCACACGCGCGAACACGTCGCTTTCAACCGGCTGGTCGCAGATCATGGATATAATGTCGAAAGCATTGATCAGGGCATTCAGGCGATGCTGGCTTTGGTCGAAGGGCGCCCGAAAGAGTTCAACCTTGCGATCACCATTGCGCTTGAGCATTTCGCCGCGATCATCTCACGCCATTTGCTCACCTATCCCGATTATCTGGAAGGCGCGGACCCAGTCGCTGCTGAAATCTGGCGCTGGCATGCAACCGAAGAAGTCGAGCACAAGGGTATCACTTATGATGTCTGGCTGCATGCGACCAAGGATTGGAGCCGGTGGAAGCGCTACCGCGTCAAAACGCTGATCGCGCTGCTGATTACGCGCAAATATTTCAAGAACCGCCGCCGCGATGCCTATGGTTTGATGGAGCAGGACGGGATTCCGCGCTGGAAAGCCAAGCTTAAGCTCACCTGGCTGCTGTGGGGCAATCCGGGAATGATGCGCCGCATGTTCTTTGAATGGGCGAGCATTTTGATGCCCGGTTTCCATCCGTGGAAGCATGATGACCGTGCGCTCATCAACAAATGGGAAAGCCCATACGCCGATGCAGTGATGCCGGCGGAGTAAGCCGCAAAAGTGGATCGGGCGGCCGCTAAGCCGCCTTAAGCACTTCCGACGGCTGTTCCTCCAAATCCATCGCATAGCGAATGGTCGCGACATCCTCGCCCCGCCCAATGCTATGATGCAAGCCTGTGCCCGGCTTGCGGATCAGGCCACTCTTTTGCAGCACACGGCCCGAGGCGGGATTATCGACATAATGCCCAGCCTCAATCCGCTGCTTACCCATCATCCGCGCAAGGTCGATCACGGCCTGCGCGGCCTCGCTTGCATAGCCATTGCCCCATGCCTTGCGCGCGATCCAGTATCCCACCTCTAAAGCCTGCGGGTCACCCTCAACCGGATCGAGGCCAATGCAGCCGATCAGCTCACCGCTTGCCGCAATGGTTATGGCAAAGCGCGGACTTTGCGGGTTCTGCGGCAGAGCAGCGAACTCGCGCGCATTGCGCTCAAGATACGGCCACGGCGCGCGCGCCAGATTGCGCACGACACCCTCGTCATTCATTCCGGCGTAAACGGCAGGCCAATCCTCTGGCCAATGCGGTCTTAAGAACAGACGTTCGCTGCGATGGAACACGATACTTCTCCCATGAACGCGGCGGATTTTCGCTTACCGCGCCAATGTTACACGAGGGAGAAATGACGAGAGGGAGCGGAACCCCCTGGTTTACCAGGCTAGTCCCATCTCCCTCTTGAGTGCCGATTGGTTCGGCTGGGACCATCCTGCTGGACGATCCCTTTATCGAAACGTCCGTTTATTCGGCGGCTTCTGCAAGCATGTCGACTGACACGTATTTGCGGCCAAGCTTGCCCTTGTGGAATCGCACCACGCCTTGCTCGAGCGCAAAGAGCGTGTGATCCTTGCCCATGCCCACATTGGTGCCGGGATAGAATTTGGTGCCGCGCTGACGCACGATAATATTGCCCGCAACGACGCCTTCGCTGCCGAACTTTTTAACGCCTAAGCGCCGACCTTCTGAATCGCGACCGTTACGCGATGAGCCGCCTGCTTTCTTATGTGCCATCGTTCCTTGCCCTTACTTCTTGTCCGCAGCCTTGGGGGCTGCTTTCTTGGCCGGAGCCTTCTTAGCTGCTGCTTTCTTGGCCGGAGCCTTCTTAGCCGCTTCCTTCTTAGGCTCAGCTTTTTTAGCTGGCGCCTTTTTCGCAGCGGGCTTTTTAGCAGGTGCTGCTTTCTTTTCAGCCGCTGGCTTATCGTCCGCCTTTTTCGCAGGCGATTTCTTAGCAGCCGCTTTCTTGCCTTCGCCCACATCGGTGATGCGCAGCAAAGTCATTTGCTGGCGATGACCAGCCTTGCGACGATAGTTGTGGCGGCGACGTTTTTTGAAAACGACGACTTTTTCGCCCTTGGCTTGCGCGATGATTTCAGCCGACACAGTCACTTTAGACGCGTCTGCGATCGTCTCGCCTTCACCAGCCAAAAGAACATCGCCCAGCGTCACGGTATCACCCGCATCACCGGCTAGTTTTTCGACGGCTATTTTGTCTCCGGCGGCAACCCGATATTGTTTGCCGCCCGTGCGCACAATTGCGAACATGGTGGTTTTTCTCTCATTACTATTGCTGTGCCCTATTCCCATGAAAAGGGCGCACCCGACGCCCCGCATATTGCGAGCTGTCGGAAAGAAGCGTGCCGTTAAGGGAAAGGGAGAGCCAAGTCAACGTCTCAATGGCTGCAAAATCGCTTCGAATGTGGCTGAGCAAGGTGGGTGGCACGCGCGCAATCAAGTGCTATGAGAAGCGCTATGCAATTGGTGATGACAAAACAACGCGCAAAGACAAGCATTTCGGCAGTGGTTTTGGCCACCATGCTGAGCGCTTGTGCAGCCACTTCCGACAAATACCCCTCGCTTGCCATTCGCGATTTTGAGGCGGCTGATCCAGCGCAAGCCGGAACTGCCAGCGATCCGGCGACTGCGCTTTCCCCGGCTAGAATTGCACAAGTGGAGAAGGCTTTGGGTGTCGCGCTTGAACAATCGGCTGCATTCAATGCGAAGTTGCAAGTGGTGCGCCCGCAAGTGGCCGCCGCGCGTGGACTTGGCCCCAGCAGCAATGCCTGGGCCGATGCGCAAATTGCCTATGCCGATCTGATCAGCCACCGCAGCCAAACGGCAATCGCTTTGGCCGATATTGATCTGATTTTGGCAGAGGCGGCGAGCGAACTGGTCAATGTTGAGCGATTAACAGCCCAGCAGGCCGAAGTTGCGGCAAAACTGGCCGATCAGGATCGCGCCCTCGCCCAGCTGCGTGACCAATTGTGATGGGCAAATTGTGATGGACCACCCGCATTGAGTCTCGCCTGCGCTACCTGCGATTGCCAGGCATTTCGCTGCTGCGCTTTGATCTAAGTCAAACTGCGCAAATTATTCTTCCCAGCGCGCGCGGTCCGAATAATCGGCTTCTCGCGGTTCGATCCAATGCCAGCTGCCGCCGCGCTTCTCGCGCTTCCAGAACCATGCCGCGCTTTTGAGATGATCCATGCAGAAATCCACCGCTTCAATCGCGCTGCGGCGGTGGCGGGCAGCGGCGGCAACCAGCACAATGGGTTCTGCAGGAGCAAACTCGCCAATCCGGTGGACCATCACCAATCCTTGCAGATCGAACCGCGCCGTAGCGGCGTCAGCCAATTCCTCCATCGCGGGCAAGGTCAGCGGCTGATAATGGGTAAGCTCCAGCGCTTCCACCCCGCCTGCGCGCACCTTGCCGATAAAGCTGGCGATCCCGCCGGAATCCGGCGTTGCTGCCGCCAGTGCATCCAGCGCGGCATTGGTGTCGAGCGCAGCGGTCTCTAGCCGGATATCGCGCATCGCTCAGCCGCCTGAAACAGGGGGAAGCAGCGCAACTTCATCGCCGTCTTGTGCATGGAGCGATGTCTTGTCGGCAAGCACCTTTCCAGCGC
>CALLIO010000246.1 GCA_938009055.1 uncultured Altererythrobacter sp. | reverse complement strand
CAAGACAGTGTAGAGAACAACCAATTGCGCGCTGAAAACAAAGAGCTGCACGGTAAGCTCGATGCGATGCAGGACCGCATGGTGGTGCTGGAAAAGATCGTGACCGACCGCGGCTATTCTCTCTCGGACGAGATCGAGGCGCTGCGCGATGTGCCAGCAAAAAATGCAGACGGCTCAATCGATAACGGCGTGCCGCTCAACATCAACAAACAAGAGAAAGCCTAAGCCCGATGGATTCAGCAGCAATCATTGTCCCGCATCTGCCCTGGATCATCGGCGGCGGACTGGCGATTGGAGCAGCGGGCATTTTTGGCTGGATCCACACGACCCGGCTGAAAATCAAGCATGGCTATCCGCTTGAAGGCATGTGGGGCCAATCATTGAAACCCACTTCGGACGGGCAAACGGCGGAGCGGGTCAAACTGCTCACGCGGGAAAACGCCGAACTGCGCGCTGAGCTGGGCTCGATGAAAGACCGGCTCAATAACGTCGAGCGGATCGTCACCGATGGCGGCTATGGCCTGACCCATGAAATCGAGAAATTGCGCGATCAGGGCAATGACAGCGGCGTGCCCCTCAACGTCGCCAAGCAGGAGAAAGCCTGATGTTCGGTGCTGATACACCACTTGTTATGGACGCCCTTACGATCGCGGCGATTGCAATTGTGGGAGCGGTTGGCGTGACGTTTGTTCTTATGCGCCGTAGGAACCAGAAATCTGAGGGCCAATCGCAAGCCGTCAACGAAGCCACAGGCTCGTTAAAGGATCGAGTACGCGTTTTAGAAAGGATCGCCACCGATACGTCGATCGACCTCGCCAAGGAAATCGATAGTCTGCGCGGCCCTACCGATGCCAGCGACCTACAAGTCAAGGAGAAGACCTGATGGGTGCGCTTGTCCTCGTTGCGATTGTCGCCATTCTTGTGTGGGGTGTCTTGCACTTCAACAAGCAGCAGAGCGCCAAGGAAACCGAGACCGACATTCGCCAGAACCAGGCCTTGATCGAGGCTGAAACCGAACGCGATGAATTGCGCGAACGGGTGAAGGTTCTCGAACGCATCGTCACCGACAACAACACGCCTAGCGCCATCGAAAAGAGAGCGCTTGCCGAAAAGATCGAAGATTTGCGCGACGACGCAGATAGCTAAGCGGCAAAAGTAGAGCACGAGGACCGATATGTTTGAACCCATAATGACAATCGCGGTAGCTTCGCTGATCGGGCTGACCATTGTGGTGCTGGCGGCATTGCGCGGCTGGCAGGATTATCTCGCGCTCAAACGCCGCGAGCTCGAAGGCGAGAATTCCGCCCAAGGTCCGGACACGGGATCGCGGATCGGCGCGGCGCGAATAGAGATTTCGGACCTCAAAGAACGCATTCGCAAGCTCGAAGCAATCGCAAACGGGGTAGACCTCTAAGCCCAAGCTGCTAATTGCGCTGGAAATGCGCAGCCTAGATGACATCGCCGAAGAGTATGAATTCCTCGAAGGGGATGAACGTTACCGCCTGCTGATCGAGCTTGGCCGCGAGCTGGAAGACATGCCCGATGCGCTGAAAACCGATGCGACATTGGTGCGCGGATGCTCCGCCAACGTATGGGTGTATCCGACCGAACAAGGCCAGGCTTTGCATTTCCTCGCCGATAGCAATGCAGCGATCACCAAGGGGATCGTTGCGCTAGTTATCGCAGCGGTTCAGGACAAGCCTGCTGGAAAGGTGGCCGCAATGGATATTGCCGCTGCGCTCGAACCGTTTGATCTTAAAAACCAGCTCTCTTCCAATCGCACCCAGGGCGTGCCCAATATGATCGCCTTGGTGCGCGAACACGCCGCGCGGATTGCCGAGTAAAATGGCAAGGCTGGCTTGGAGCGGAGCCGGTTTCCTATGTCTGGGGCTTGGGTGGCTTGGCCTCGTTACGCCTGGCATGCCTGGCTTTGTCTTTTTGATCGGTGCGCTTTTCTGCTTCGGCAAAGGCAACCCAGCCTGGGCCAAACGCATGCTAGAGCATCCCGTCTATGGCCCGCCTTTGCGCGACTGGACAGAACGCCGTGTCATCTCGCGCAAGGCGAAAGTCTCTGCGATCCTCTTCATGGCCCTTACTGGCGCCGTGACAGCCTATTTCCTTGATCCGATACCGGCAATGATAGCAATTGGCTGCATGACGGCGGTGAGCATTTGGCTGTGGACCCGCAATGAGTGAGATTATGCGCCTGCACTCTCGCGCACGATCGCCTCGCCCGCCTCGCGCTGGCGTTTCAACTCTGCCTTAAGCTTGGCCGGATCCTCGGCGATCACAAAGCCGAAGCTCACCCCGCCTTCCTTGCCGATGGTCGCATGATGCAATTTGTGGGCCTGGACCAATCGCTTGGCGTAACCCGCTTTGGGAACATATTTGAAATAGCGCTGATGGACGAGGCCATCGTGCACAAGCGTGTAGACAATGCCGTAAAGCAGAATACCGATCCCGATGAAGGTCGCTGGCCACCACGCCGCATCGCCCAGCACCCATGAACTGCCCAGCACAAACATCGAAATGCTCATCGCCGCGCCAACCAGCCCGAACAGATCGTTTTTCTCTAATGCGTTATCATGCGGTTCGTGATGGTCGCGGTGCCATGCCCATCCAAATCCATGCATGACATATTTGTGTCCTGCCCACGCGACCCATTCCATCGCAGCAAAACTGGCAAGGACAATAAGAAAGGCGATCAAGAAGCTCATGGTTGAGCGTGATATAGGTTATTCTTCGCCGGGAAAAAAGAACTCGCGCATATGTTCGCCAATTCTTGCAGGACGCAAGGTTTCCGCATCAATGCAGCACCAGCTCGATTGCACCTCTGCCAGCACATCCTCACCGCGCGAAATGACCGTGCGATAGAAAGCGCGCGCGCCCTGATAGCGTTCCAACACAGTGTTGGCGATCACGTCATCTTCGAGAAAAGCAGGCTTGCGATAGGTAATCTCATGCTTGAGCGCGACCCATGCCTTGTTCGCCACCTCGTCAGCAGGGGCGAGCTTTTGCCAATGCGCCAGCACTGCGTCCTGAACCCAGTTCAAGTAACGCGCATTGTTCACATGCCCCATAAAATCGATGTCATCAGGGACGATCTGAATCGGGAATGCGAATGGGGGCGAAGGGGGCGCACTTGCTGACATTTGTGTAAGTTAAGCGCAGCCCGCAACTAAATCCAGCCCAATCTCGCCCGTTTCCGGCCCATTTGACCCGATTTTACGCCCACGATGGCGGCTTTGGCACCAGCGGGCATACATCTGGCAGCAATCTATGTCGCAAAGCTGCGACACAATCGGACCACATGCGACACACAAGCTGCGATTCACATGCCATAACTTGTTCATCGGAAGTCCCCGATAGATGAACAAGAAGGAATATGACTATGACCAAGACGTTCACCATCGCCCTTCCTCTCGCCATTGGCGCGGGGTTGATGTCTGCAACACCTGCCAGCGCTGCGACCTATCATGGCGCTAAAGAAATTCGCGCTGAGCTGCGACAGCTGGATCGCCAGATCAACCGCATGCCGGGTCTCAATTACCGCGAGGAAATGCGGCTTGAGCGGCGCATCGATAATGTTCAAGCGCTCCAACGCCGCTATGCCCGCAATGGCTTTAGCCGGATCGAGCTGCGTACGCTCCGCACCAAGGTCAATGCGATCAAGGCGAGCATTCGCTACCAAGCGCGCGGCACCGGCGGTAAGAATGGTCGCCAGTTGGTGAAAAGCAAAACTCAACGCCGCTAAACCAACGCTCATCTTGCCTTCAGGGGTCGGTAAGCCTAGCTCCCCATCATGGCTAACCGACCCCGCACTTTATACGAGAAAATCTGGGACGATCACGTCGTCGAAACCCGCGATGATGGAACCGCGCTGATCTATATTGATCGGCATTTGGTCCATGAAGTCACCAGTCCGCAGGCCTTTGAAGCCTTGCGCCAACAAGGCCGTCCTGTCCGCCGTCCCGAGCTGACATTGGCGGTCCCTGACCACAATCTCCCGACCACTGCACGGCTCGACAGCTCCGGCGCGAAGATCCCGATTGCCGATCCACAAAGCGCCGCGCAATTGGCTGCTTTGGAGAAAAACGCACCCGATTTCGGCATCCGCTATATCGAGGCAAGCGACGCGGAACAGGGAATCGTCCATGTTGTGGGGCCAGAACAAGGTTTCTCGCTGCCCGGCGCCACAATCGTTTGCGGCGATTCGCACACCGCCAGCCACGGCGGAATTGGCGCGCTTGCCTTTGGCATTGGCACGAGCGAGGTCGAACATGTGCTGGCAACGCAGACCTTGCTGTTGCGGCGCTCCAAATCCATGGAAGTGCGCGTAACCGGCGCGCTTGGCCCAGGCGTTACTGCCAAGGATCTGATCCTCCACATCATCGGTGTGATCGGCGCTGCGGGTGGCACAGGATATGTGATCGAATATCGCGGCGATGTGTTCGAAGCGATGAGCGTCGAAGAACGGCTGACCGTTTGCAATATGAGCATTGAAGCGGGCGCGCGCGCTGGCCTGATCGCGCCTGATGAAGCCGTCCATCGCTATCTCAAGAACCGTCCGATGGCACCTGCGGGCGAGGCTTGGGACGATGCGCTCGCCTATTGGAAAACGCTCCACACTGATGCGGGGGCCGCGTTCGACAAATCGGTGACGATTGATGCCAGCACGGTCGAGCCGACCGTCACTTGGGGTACCAGCCCGGAAGACGTTGTGGCGATTGGCGGCGAAGTCCCCTCACCGGAAAGCTTTGCCGATCCTTCGAAGCAAGCGGCCGCACAAAAGAGCCTCGACTATATGGGGCTAGAGGCTGGACAAAAGATCAGCGAAATTCCGGTCGAGAACATTTTCATCGGATCGTGCACCAATAGCCGGATCGAGGATTTGCGCGCTGCTGCCGAAGTCCTCAAGGGCAAGCGCAAGGCCGACAATGTGCGCTGGGCCATCGTTGTTCCCGGTTCTGGTCTTGTCAAAGCTATGGCCGAGGATGAAGGGCTCGATACGATCTTCACCCAGGCTGGTTTCGAATGGCGCGAACCGGGCTGCTCGGCCTGTCTCGGCATGAACCCTGACAAGGTGCCCGCCGGTGAACGCTGCGCCTCCACATCCAACCGCAATTTTGTGGGGCGGCAGGGGCCAGGCGCGCGCACGCATTTGCTCTCACCCGCAATGGCCGCAGCAGCAGCCGTCACTGGCCATCTCACCGATGTGAGAGAATTGGGCTAAGCTGCGCCAAGCCCACTTGCC
>CALLIO010000245.1 GCA_938009055.1 uncultured Altererythrobacter sp. | reverse complement strand
TGCTCAAGCCTGCGCTTTCCAATGGTTCGATCCGCTGCGTCGGCTCAACCACTTACAAAGAATTCCGCAATCACTTCGAAAAGGATCGCGCTTTGCTGCGCCGGTTCCAGAAAATCGATGTGAACGAGCCGACAATCGACGATACAATCGCAATCCTCAAAGGTTTGCGCAGTGCCTTCGAAGATCATCACAAGGTGCGCTACACGCCTGACGCAATCAAAACCGCTGTGGAATTGTCTGCGCGCTATATCAATGATCGCAAGCTTCCCGACAAAGCAATTGATGTGATCGACGAGGTTGGTGCGATGCAGATGCTCGTCCCACCCAGCCGTCGCAAGAAGAAGATCACCGCGCGGGAGATCGAGCAAGTCATTGCGACCATGGCGCGGATCCCGCCCAAATCCGTCAGCAAAGATGACAAGAAAGCGCTTGAAAATCTCGAGCGTGATTTGAAGCATGTGGTGTTCGGGCAGGATGCTGCGGTTCACAAGCTTTCAACCGCAATGAAGCTTAGCCGCGCTGGATTGCGCGATCCGAACAAGCCGATTGGCTCCTTCCTCTTCTCCGGCCCGACTGGCGTTGGTAAAACCGAAGTAGCGCGCCAGCTTGCCTCGATCATGGGGATTGAGCTCAAACGCTTTGACATGTCGGAATATATGGAGCGGCACAGCGTCTCTCGCCTGATCGGCGCGCCTCCAGGCTATGTTGGCTATGACCAAGGTGGTCTGCTGACCGATGCCATCGACCAGAACCCACATTGCGTGCTGCTGCTCGACGAGATTGAGAAAGCCCATCCCGACCTGTTCAATATCTTGTTGCAAGTGATGGATAATGGCCGGCTGACGGACCATCACGGCAAGACTGTCGACTTCCGCAATGTCGTCCTCATCATGACCACCAATGCAGGCGCAGCGGATATGGCCAGCCAAGGCATTGGCTTTGGCGATGTGTCGAAAGAAGATGCGGGCGACGAGGCTGTGAAGAAGATGTTTACGCCTGAATTCCGCAATCGCTTGGATGCAATCGTGCCCTTTGCCTATCTTGCGAAATCCACTGTGGCGCGCGTGGTCGACAAATTTATCCTCGAGCTTGAGCTGCAATTGGCTGAACAAAACGTCCATATCCAGCTTGATGGCGATGCCCGCGAATGGCTGGCGGACAAAGGCTATGACAAGCTTTATGGCGCGCGGCCGATGGGCCGCTTGCTGCAAGAGAAGATCAAGCAACCGCTCGCTGAAGAATTGCTGTTCGGCAAGCTTGTGGACGGCGGCGAAGTCCATGTGAGCGTGAAGGATGGCAAGCCGTCTTTCGAACTCACGCCTGCCCCGCCCAAGGCAAAGCGCAAGCCGCCTGCGAAGAAGAAAAAGCCCGCTGACAAGAAAGCTGCGCCGAAGAAAAGCGATTCAAAAGGTGATGGCGCAGAGCCAGAATCATCAGGCAAAGGCGGCAGTTAAGCTCAATCCTATTTTGCTTGTAAGTTGAGCCAATGCCATTTACGTTTCATTTTGAAACGGAGAATTGGCAATGTCACTCGATACACTTTCGCTTACCACTTGGCGCAACATGCTCAGCGCGCTTTCTGCCATGCTGGACAAGGCATCTGCTGCAGAAGCACCGCTTGAAATGTCAGACCGGCTTGCGCCTGATATGTTGCCGCTTGCCACACAAATTAGAATGCTGGCCAATTTCCCGCGCCAAGCGCTGAACACTCTAGCGAGTGCTGAGCTCGCTTCCGATGAAGAAGATCCCACCGATTTCGCCAGCGCCAAAGCGCGCATTGCTGAAACGCTTGCCCTGATGGACACCGTGGATGCCAGCAGCTTCATCGCTGATGATGCAATAGTCGATCTGGACTTGCCTAATGGCATGCAATTTCAAATGTCAGCAGCTGATTATATGCGCGATTGGATCTTCCCCAATTTCTATTTCCACGTCAGCATTGCTTACGCGATTATGCGCAACAAGGGCGTGGACCTTGGCAAAGCTGATCTGGTGCCGCACATGATGCGCCACATCAAAAGCTAGAGCGCTTTCGCAACAGCCTCTGCATGGTGTTTCGCATTCTCGACATAGTGAGCGACGCCCATTTTCATGCCAGCCACGGCCGCATCGTTTAAATCGCGCAAAGGCTTGGCTGGACGGCCCGCCCACAGACTGCGCTCTTCCATGACCTTGCCTTCAGTGAGCATAGCGCCCGCTGCCAGCATGGCGTCAGAAGCAATCACTGACTTGTTCATCGCAATGGCGCCAAGGCCGACAAAACCGCGATCCTCAATCGTGCAGCCATGCACCATCGCCATATGGCCGATCAGCACATCATCCCCAATGATGAGCGGGCATTCCGCACGCACAGGAGTCGCACCATCGCAATGGAGCACGCTGCCATCTTGAACATTGGTGCGTTCGCCAATCACGATCCGGCTGACGTCAGCGCGCAGCACGCAATTGTACCAGATCGAGCTTTCCGCTCCGATTGTGACGTCACCAACCAAAGTGCAGCCTGGCGCCACGAAAGCAGTCTCGTGGATTTGCGGCGTCTTGCCGTGGATCGGGATAATGTTGACGCCTGGGTGATTGGTCATTGTTATAGCTCCAATTCGTATAGAACATGCGGGCGAAGCGGATCGCCTTCGGGCACTTTGGGATGGTCGAAATCTCTGTCTGGGACATAGCGCATTCCCAGCCGAACCATGACTGCGCGACTGGCATGATTGGTGACTGATGTTATCGCAACCAGCACTGGATCAGGGCAATTTTCGCGAGCCCATTCGACACTCGCCTTGGCGGCTTCTGTCGCATAGCCGTGACCCCAGCAATCGCTCGCTAGACGCCAGCCAATTTCCAGCTCGCCAGCGAT
>CALLIO010000244.1 GCA_938009055.1 uncultured Altererythrobacter sp. | reverse complement strand
CAAAGAGGGATATGCTCACGGTGCTGGTCTTCGAACACAGGATCTGCTTGCGGCGGACTGACTACGCCGCGCGATTTCAAACATCCGTAATAAGCATCAATTTCATCCTGAATGATGCGCGGATATTCTAGCACCCATGTTTCTTGAACATCGGGCCCTGCCGCGATCTGCATTGTCAAAATCAAAGCGGCTGAAAGCATTATTGCGCCTCCTTATTGTCACCCTTGGGCTGGCTGTTTTCCCAATGGTTGCGGCGCGCGTCTTTCTTATCACCAATTCGCATACGCATGCCGAGTGTGATGCGTTCAAGCACGCCGTCGATATTCTCGTGAATGTCCTTCGCATGGATGCGCATCACGCGGATGCCCACGCTTTCCAAGCTCTTGTCGCGGCGTTTGGACAATGTCTCGTCATCATCCTCTTCCAGAATGATGATCGCCATGCCCAGATTGTGGCAATTGAAGTCGACAATCGCGCTGCCGACAACGGCAAAGCGCTTGAATGTGTAGCGGCCCAAATCAGCCTTCGCGAATTTCTCAGCCAAGGCCTTGTGCGCAGGGGAGGCAAAGCGTTTCATCTCGCGCGCACGGTCGTGCAATGCGTCCAATCGCTTGTCGGAGATTTTCCACCCGCGGCCCTTCTTTTCGAGAGTCGCTGGCGCTTCTTTCGCTTCGCCAAGTTTGAGAGTTTTACGGGTGGTCATCTGCCCTGCTCCTGCTGACGACGTGCTCGCAGTCGTATTGTTGAGAATGCTGTAACGATGAAAAGGACTGGGAGGCCGAACATAACGATGAGCGTATAGAGGTCTCTTTCTATGCTGTAGTCGCCAAGCGCGGCATTCCAGAGGGCCCAAACTCCCCAAACCCAAATTGTGGCAGCGACTGAGATGACCAGCAAGGCAATACGCCACCACATCATCCGACACTCCCTTCAAGGCTAATCGCCAGCAATTTCTGCGCTTCGACTGCAAATTCCATTGGCAATTCTTTCAGCACATCTTTGGCAAAGCCATTGACGATCAGCGCCACCGCCTCTTCTTCGCCCAAGCCACGCTGCATCGCGTAAAACAGCTGGTCGTCGCTGATTTTGGAAGTCGTCGCTTCATGCTCGATCTGAGCAGTCGGGTTCTTCACTTCGATGTAAGGCACAGTGTGCGCGCCGCATGTATCGCCCAGCAGCAGACTGTCGCATTGAGTGAAGTTCCGCACATTGTCAGCGTTCGGCCCAATGCGCACTAGCCCGCGATAGGTATTGTCCGATTTGCCTGCTGAAATGCCTTTGGAAATGATCGTGCTGCGCGATCCCGCGCCATTGTGGATCATCTTGGTGCCGGTATCGGCTTGCTGGTAATTGTTGGTGACAGCGACCGAGTAAAATTCTCCCACGCTATCCTTGCCGTTCAAAACGCAGCTTGGATATTTCCAAGTGACGGCAGAGCCAGTTTCCACTTGAGTCCAGCTAATCTTCGAGCGGTCGCCTTGGCATAGGCCGCGCTTGGTCACGAAATTGTAAATCCCGCCCTTGCCTTCAGCATCGCCGGGGTACCAGTTTTGGACAGTGGAATATTTGATCTCCGCATCTTCCATTGCGACCAATTCCACCACCGCTGCATGGAGCTGATTTTCATCGCGCATGGGCGCAGTGCAGCCTTCGAGATAAGAAACGTAAGAGCCCTTCTCCGCCACAATCAAAGTGCGCTCAAACTGGCCCGTATTTTCGGCGTTGATGCGGAAATATGTGCTCAGCTCCATGGGGCAGCGCACGCCTTCTGGGATGTAGACGAAAGTGCCGTCGGAAAAGACGGCGCTGTTTAGCGTTGCAAAGTAATTGTCGCGGGTTGGAACCACTTTACCGAGCCATTTTTTCACCAGCTCAGGATGCTCTTTGATAGCTTCGGAAATCGAGAGGAAGATCACGCCCGCTTTGGAAAGCTCCTCGCGGAAAGTAGTCGCCACGCTGACACTATCAAACACTGCGTCAACAGCGACCTTCTTCGCGCCCTTCACGCCGGCCAGCACTTCTTGCTCGCCCAAGGGAATGCCAAGCTTGTCGTAGACTTCTTTGATCGCCGGATCGAGATCATCGAGCGAATCCAGCTCAACTTTCTTCGTCGGCGCAGCGTAATAATAAGCGTCCTGATAATCGATTTTGGGATAGCCAACCTTGGCCCAATCCGGCTCTTCCAAAGTCTCCCACAAACGGAACGCTTTCAGCCGCCAGTCGAGCATCCATTCCGGCTCTCCCTTCTTGCCCGAAATAAACCGCACTGTGTCTTCGGTCAGACCCTTCTCAGCAAATTCCGTGTCGATATCGGCGGACCAACCATGCTCATAGTCAGCCGCTTTCGCTGCTGCCTCTTTCGCCTCAGCATCCATTTCTTCGCGGTTCTGGAGATCTATATCATCGCTCATGCTAATTCTTCCGTGCGGGCCATGTCTTCTGTTCGAGCAAGCCGCGTGAGGGGGATGTCTGCCAAGGCGCCGCGCAAGGCATTGTTGACGATGGGCCAATGCGGTTTGACGCTGCAATTGTCGTGGATCGCGCAATCTTCGCTATCGACGCAGGCTGTAAGTGCAATCGGTCCTTCAACTGCCTCGACTATATCCGCAAGGCTGATTGCTGCTGCGGGCCGGGCCAATTGCAATCCGCCGCCAGCCCCGCGAACAGAGCGCATCAAGCCAGCCGATGTCAGCTTGCTGACGACTTTTTGCACCGTGGGCGCAGGCAGGCCAGTTTCGCTGGCAAGCTCGGCTGCACTCACACGCCCACCGCCACAATGGCGCGCAGCTTGGCACATGGTGACCACTGCATAATCGGCTAGATTCGAAAGGCGCATAGTCTCACAAATGTAAATCGGACTGATTCGTTCCGATTTCACCTAAGGGCGGTGAAAGCGCCTTTCAATGGAAAACCGCTTGTTGCGAGTCGTTAGCGTTTTCGTCGCCCTATCGCTGCGCTGCTTGAGAGCGGTTTTGTCACCCTATCGCTTCGCTGCTTGAGGGCGTTTTTGTCGCTCTAACGCTGCGCTGCTTGAGGGCGGTGTCATCGCGCAGGCTTAGCCAATCGAATTGTATGGCTTGAGATGATTTAGGTTTTTCAACCGCAGCAATTGCTGGAACATTGGCTCACCTTCTCCGCCAAGCCGAGTAGGCGTATAGCCGCAAAACCGGCGGATCTCGCGGATCATATGCGGTTGATCATGGAATGCATCGGCGATTTCCGCCTCGCCCTCGTCAGTCAGATTGGCTTCCGCCAGAAGGTTTGCGGCACGTATAGCTCTAAACTTGCGCGCCAAAGCGCTGGGGGTGAAGCCAAAATAGCGATGGACTAGCCGTTCAATCTGCCGACGCGAATACACCGCGTCTGTCACAAGCTCTTCCGGGGCAGGATTCAGAGAGGACGCAAGCCAAGCAAGGGTTTTGTCGATCACTGCTTCATGTTTTGGGGGAATGGGCTGAAAACGCGGGCGCAGCCAATCGGCCAATTCCGCACATGCC